>JAJYGM010000183.1 GCA_021785095.1 Actinomycetes bacterium | reverse complement strand
GCCGGCGCCGGCGCCACGGCGGTCGAAGCACCGACGATCGCCGTGGTCGAGCCCGAGGACGGCGGGGCTCAGCTGCGCTCTGCCGTCGCGCGGCTCTCCTCGTACTCCTGGGTGGTCTTCACTTCCACTAACGCGGTGGAGCGCGTGTTCGACGAGATCAAAGACGCCCGTGCCTTCTCCGGTGCAAAGGTCGCCGCCATAGGTGAGGCGACGGCTCGGGAGCTGAGAGCGCGGGGCGTGGTCGCCGACCTGGTGCCGGGCGAGTCCGTATCCGAAGCCTTGGCCGCGGCCTTTCCCGCCCCGCGGATCGCCTCGACCAACCCCGAGCTTGGCGAGAGGGTCCTTCTACCGCGCGCGGCTGCGGCCCGTGAGGTCCTTGCGCGCTTTCTCAGGGCCAAGGGCTACCTAGTCGAGGAGGCAGTTGCCTACCGAACTGTGCGCCCGCAGCCGAGCCCCGAATTGCTCGGCTCCCTCGGGTCGCTCGATGCGGTCACATTTACCTCCGCGTCGACCGTGACCGGGTGGCTCGAGCTCTTCGGCAGGGAATTGCTTCCCCCCGTCGTTGCCTGTATCGGCCCGGCGACGGCCTCTGCGGCGCGGCGAGCGGGGATCATCGTGAGCTGCGAAGCCGAGGAGCATTCGATCGCCGGGCTGGTCGCGGCGCTGGCGAGCTACGCGCAGAGTGCCGAGCTCAGCACCGCCCGAGAAGGTGGCGGGAGCCACCAGAGAGTCAATGAGGATTAGGCGGGGGCCCTTGCACAGGCTGTTGGATTTTTCTCCCATTTGCTGAGCCTCTAAAGTCCGTTCATGGCCCCGAAGGGTTCCTGCCGAGCCCGCATCTCGACCCTGCCTGCGGCCACGTGACTGCCAACCTACGGGCTGCCGCAACGCCCCTGCCGGGGGCGGGGGCGTTCCCATCTCGCCGAATGCAGAGGCTGCGCCGGACGAGCGCGCTCCGCCGGCTCGTTGCCGAGACGACGCTCAGCGTTGACGATCTCGTCGCGCCGCTCTTTGTGCGGGAGGCGATCGACAGCCCGGAGCCCATTTCCTCCCTGCCGGGAGTGTTTCAGCACACGCTCGGGTCGGTTGTTGTCGAGGCCAGGCGTCTCGTTGGGCTGGGTGTGCCAGCCCTCATCCTCTTCGGCGTGCCCGAGAGGAAGGACGCCACCGGATCGGGAGCCTCGGATCCCGACGGCATCGTCCAGCGAGCTCTCTCGGCGATTCGCAGCGCCGTAGGCGGTGAGATCGTCGTGATGGCGGACCTCTGCCTTGACGAGTACACCGACCACGGCCACTGCGGCCTCGTGCGGCGCGACGGCAGGGTCGACAACGACGCCACGCTCTCGCGTTACGCGGAGGTCGCGCTCGCCCAAGCAGCCGCCGGCGCAGAGGTCGTGGCGCCGAGCGGGATGATGGACGGCCAAGTCGCCGCCATTCGTGGCGCTCTCGACGGTGCCGGGTACTCCGAGACGGCGATCCTGGCCTATGCCGCCAAGTACGCCTCGGCTCTCTATGGGCCGTTTCGTGAAGCGGTGGCGGTGTCGATTGCCGATGGCGGCGACCGTCGTGGCTACCAGCAGGACCCGCGTAACGCGCGAGAGTCGCTCTTAGAGGTGAGCCTGGATGTCGCCGAGGGCGCGGACATGGTCATGGTGAAGCCGGCGCTCGCCTATCTAGACGTGATCTCAGCCGTAAGCAGAGCCGTCCCGGTGCCGGTGGGCGCGTATCACGTGAGCGGCGAGTACGCGATGGTGAAGGCCGCGGCCGAACGCGGCTGGATCGACGGCGCGGCCGTCGCCCTCGAGCATCTCGGGGCGATAAAGCGCGCCGGAGCTTCCTTCATCCTCACCTACTTCGCCGCGGAGGTCGCTGAGGTCATCGGTGACCGTTAGCCCGGCACCCGAAGGCCCTTTGTATGAGTTGTATGAGGAGCAAGATGTCTGACGAGCTTTTCGCCCGCGCGAGCAGGGTCATACCAGGCGGAGTCAACTCACCGGTTCGCTCGTTCAAGTCCGTCGGCGGTACGCCCTACTTTGTCGAGCGGGCGAGGGGCGCGTTCGTGATGGACACCGAGGGCAACAGCTACCTCGACTACGTCCAGTCATGGGGGGCCTCGATCCTCGGCCATGCCGATGCCGGCGTTCTCGAGGCGATCAGGCGAGCGAGCGAGCGCGGCACCTCCTTCGGAGCCCCGACGGAGTCCGAGGTGCGTCTCGCAGAGATCCTCGCTGCCTCGGTCAACGGCCTCGAGCTCATCCGCCTCGTCTCCTCCGGCACAGAGGCAACGATGACGGCCGTCCGCATCGCTCGGGGAGCTACGGGCCGAGACAGGATCGTGAAGTTCGCCGGGTGCTATCACGGCCACTCCGACGCGCTCCTGGCCGAGGGTGGCAGCGGCGTCGCCACCCTCGGGCTTGCAGGCTCAGGCGGTGTGCCCGCGGGAGCGGTCGCCGACACCGTCGTCGCGCCTTACAACGTCGTACCGCACCTCGACGACTCAGTCGCATGTGTCATCGTCGAACCTGCGGCGGCAAACATGGGGCTGGTGCCTCCGGCGTCCGGCTTTCTGGCCGGGCTGCGCGCTGCCTGTGATTCGGCGGGCGCCCTTCTCATCTTCGACGAGGTGATCACCGGATTTCGCCTCGGCCCCGGCAGCGTCGCACAGCTGTACGGCGTCAAGCCTGATCTTTGGACTTTTGGCAAGGTGATCGGAGGGGGCCTGCCGCTGGCGGCCGTCGGCGGCAGGCGAGATGTCATGGAGCACCTGGCTCCTCTCGGTCCTGTCTACCAGGCTGGGACCCTGTCGGGAAACCCGCTCGCGACGGCAGCGGGCCTCGCCGTCCTCGACCGACTCGCTCCGGCGGACTTCGAGCAGCTGAGCGTACGCGTCTCTACGCTCGCCAAGGGCCTGGCAGAGGTGATCTCGTCCGCGGGCCTCCCGGTACAGGTGCCATGCGAGCGCACGCTCTTTGCTGTCCTGTTCTCGACCGACCCGGTTCGCAACTACGAAGATGCCAAGGCGGCGGCTGCCAACGGTCTTTACGGGAAGTTCTTTCACGCCATGTTCGACCGGGGGGTGGCGCTGGCTCCGAGTCCATACGAGGTGGGTTTCTGCTCGTTGGCCCACAGCGACCTCGATGTCGAGCGAACGATAGAGGCCGCGGCGCAGGCCGCGACGGAGGTGGCGGACGGGGCCCCGTTTCAGGCGTGAGCCCCGAACTGAGTGCGGAATCTCACCGCACAGCGTGGTGTCCGGTCACTTGAGGCGCAAGGTTGCGCGATCTTTGGCGCAGAGCCCGGTTGATCACCTGAGCAGCGCACTGCAAGGTGTCGGCCGGCATCGCATGGCCGGCCGGCACAGCCTCTAGCGCTGTGGCCAGCCCGCGGGCGCCGAATAGCCGAGATGGGAGTCACGAGCCTCGGACAGCTTGACCAACCCTCGGTAAAGGGCGTCAAAGCCGACCCGACGGTCGCGTCGGTTCAAGTTAGCCATAATCCGAAGGACGCCCCTCATGGCCGGTGGAACCACCATGCCGGCCGCTACCAGCGAGCGCATGATGCGCGGGTCCTCGATCACCTTCACGAAAGCTCGCGCTATTGCGTAGTAGCGAGCGTACTCCCGCTCCAGCTCTGCTTCGTATGACGCCAGGCCAGCCGCGGCAGCCGCCTCGGACTCCGAAGCCAGGGCCCGGGTGACAGCTCTGGCGGCGATCCGGCCGGTCTCCCAGCCGTAGGCGATGCCCTCGCCGTTAAACGGGTTGATCGCACCAGCAGCATCGCCGGCGAGGAGGAAGTCACCGCCGACACGGGGCCGGACGGACAGACCCATAGGAAGCCGGCCCCCGGTCGGCACCGAGCACGCGGTAGCTGGGGAGATGCACCACGATCTCGGAGCGAAGGCGACGAACTCCTCCATCAGCTTGGTCGTGTTCAACCCCTTCCACCGTTCGGAGGTGGAGAGCAGGCCGATTCCGACGTTGACTCGACCATCACCGAGAGGAAATATCCAGCCGTAACCGGGGACCACCTTGCCGCTCCGATCGCGGATGTCGAGGTGCGATTCGATGTACGCGTCGTCGTGACGCGGCGATCGGAAGTATCCCCGTATCGCCATGCCCTGGGGGTAGGCCCTGTCTCGCAGCGATCCTAGGGACCGTCCGAACCTGGACAAGGATCCGTCAGCGACGATGACGTAGCGAGCTCGGACATCGGTCCTTGTATCTCGCTCCTTGTCGATCACGACCGCGCCGCCTGCTCTGCGGGCACCGAGCGCAGTCACCGAATGAGGCGCCGACAGCGGCTCCACGGCTTCGGCACCCTGCCAGACGACGGCGCCAGCCTTGGCGGCGTGCTCGTTGACGATCTGGTCAAGGTTGAAACGCGTGATCGTATATCCATAAGAGGGGAAGTCGGGATGCCGTGGCCACTGCATCTCGAGCTCTCGTCCGAACGCGACCGAGCGGAGGCCCTCATAGCGGTGGCTCCCGGCCAGCGCCGATTCGAGCCCCATGTCCCTGAGCTGGCGGACTGACCGGGGTGTCAAGCCGTCGCCGCAGGTCTTTTCCCGCGGGAAGTGCTTCTTCTCGACGCAGAGAACGTCGATGCCCTCGCTCGCCAGCCAGTAGGAAGCGGCCGAGCCGGTGGGTCCGCCGCCGACGACAAGAACATCGCAGCTGTATTGGCGCGGTCTGGGGGGATCGAGTCCTTCGGGCTTCGCCACGCCTGAATGTTAGGGGAGGCGCCGCTCTCTCCGCTCGGGCCGAGCTACCTCAGTGCTCGCTCGGCGCATCTCTTGACCGCTCCGATGAGACCGGTTGGCCCCTCCGATGTGACCAGCCGGAAGGGCACGTGGTAGAACCGATGAAGACATGGGCAGCCTGGACAGCTACCTCCCGATATTTCTCCTGATTGTGGTTGGCATCGCGTTCGCGAGCCTGTCTTTCGTCGCGTCCAAGCTGCTGGCTCCACAGCGGCCCACCTCCGCCAAAGAGGCACCCTATGAGTGCGGCATCGAGCCGGACCGTGAGCCTCCGACCCGCTTTCCGGTGCGCTTCTACCTGGTCGCCATGGTCTTCATCGTCTTCGATATCGAGGTGATCTTCCTCTTTCCGTGGGCCGTGGTGGAGAACCAGCTCGGGCGTTTCGGCCTCGTCGAGATCATCGTGTTTGCCGCAGCGGTGTTCATATCCTTCGTCTATCTGATCTCGAACGGCGCGCTGGACTGGGTACCGCTCAAGAGGGTCAGACCCATCACCTCCGAGGCAGTTCGTACGACGGCGTCAACGGTGCGGCGCGTGCCCCCGCCGGGCGGTCCCGGTCGCCGAGCTGTTCGAACAGGAGCAGCAGGCGATGCGCCTGGGCCCGACATGCCCGAACCATCCTCTGTCGCCAGCTCGTCCGGCGGCGAGGCGGCCTGAGGCGGCCGAGGAGAAGATCGTGGGACTAGAGGATCTCCAACACAACTTCTTGACTGGGCAGCTTGAAGATCTCGTCAAGTGGGCGAGGCGTTCGAGCGTCTGGCCGGCGACGTTCGGTCTTGCGTGCTGCGCGATCGAGATGATGGCGGCTGGTGCCGCCGATTTCGACCTTGCCCGCTTCGGGATGGAGGTCTTCCGAGCGTCACCTCGCCAGGCCGACCTCATGATCGTGGCCGGCCGCGTGTCCCAGAAGATGGCCCCGGTGCTGCGCCATGTCTACGACCAGATGGTGGAGCCGAAGTGGGTCATATCGATGGGGGTGTGCGCATCTTCAGGCGGTATGTTCAACAACTACGCCATCGTGCAGGGCGTGGACCAGATCGTCCCAGTCGACGTCTACGCCCCGGGCTGCCCACCGAGCCCGCAAACGCTCATCCACGCAATCTTGACCCTGCACGAGAAGATCCGTACCGGTGATCTCACCCGTAGGCCAGAAGAGGGCAAGGGCGAGGGAATCGGTTCCGGCGAACCTGTGCCTGGCTGGGTCCAGCCGCAGGCCTCTGCCGTCCATCTGGGGACACCGCGTTGACCTCGAATCTCGACAGCGACCTACTGTCGTTTCCCGGGTTGGCCCAAGTCCCCTCAGCCACGGTGCGAGGTGGCCTCGTTCTCTTTCCGGGCCGTGACAGCTATGTCGCGGCCCTAGCAGCGCTCCGGGATGCCGGGTTTGCGCTGTGCTCGGACCTGTGCGCTGTCGACTACCTGGAGCATCCCGACCGGGAACTGCCGCCCGGCGTCGAACCCGAGCGTTTCGAGGTCGTCGTCAACCTGACATCGCTCGAGAGGGCCGAAAGGGTGAGGGTGCGTGTCCAGGTCCCGGCTGGCGACCCCCGGCTTGCGACCTTGTTCGGGCTCTACCCCGGCACCGAGGCGATGGAGCGTGAGGCGTTCGACATGTTCGGGGTCGTCTTCGAGGATCACCCCGACATGACGAGGATTCTCATGCCCGATGACTGGGAGGGCCACCCGCTCCGCAAGGACTACAGCGTGGGGCGTATCCCTGTCCAGTTCAAGGAAGCTCCGGGACCCCGATGACAGAGGTTGGCTCCGAATCGATGCCGACCGGCGGCGAGCCGGCGGAGCACGGCGATACCGTCGAGCCGGAGGAGATCCTGGGCTGGGAGCCGCAGGAGCCCGAGGAGCCCGAGGAGCCCGG
>JAJYGM010000636.1:4549-6645 GCA_021785095.1 Actinomycetes bacterium | reverse complement strand
CCACTTCCGACACCCCGTTCGCAGGTGCCGCGGGGTCCTCGGACGGCTACTGGCTCGTCGCAGCGGGCGGCGGGATCTTCGGCTTCGGCGACGCCCGCTCCTACGGCTCGATGGGCGGCAAGCACCTCAGCCGGCCGATCGTCGGGATGGCGACCGACACGGCGACCGGGGGGTACTGGGAGGTGGCCGCCGACGGCGGGGTGTTCAGCTTCCACGCGCCCTTCTACGGCTCGATGGGCGGGCGGGCGACCGGCGACCGGTTCTTCGCCATCGTGGTGAGCCCGGGCGGAGGCGGGTATCTCGTGGTCGGGCAGCACCGCGCCGCTCCGCGCTGACCCCTGACCGGCCGAACGGCGACGGGAGCACCGAGACGGGATCCGCCCGCACCCGCTAGAAAGTGCCGTGACGACCACCAGGAGGCGCGCGATGAGCGGCGCTGCGAGCGAGGAGCAGACCGTGGGAGCGGCGCAGCAAGCCGTGGCCCGGGCGCACGGGGCGATGGCCTCGAGGACTGCCGCGGTGCGCGCGGCGTACCCCCACCTGCTCGGCGTGGCATACGGCGCCGCCCCGCGCCAGACCTACGATCTCTACCTGCCCCGGGCGGAGCCGGCCGGGCCCGTGCTCGTGTTCCTCCACGGTGGCGGGTTCCGCGCCGGCGAGGCTGGCGAGGTCGGCGACCACGGGCTCCCCTACCTTCAGGCGGGCGGGATCTTCGTCGCCATGGGCTGCCGCCTCCGGGGCGGGGATCCCGAGGGGATCCACCTCTCTGGCCACTCGGCGGGGGCCGTGCTCGCCGCCCGGGTCGGGCTCTGCCGGAGCCCGGGTCTCGATCCCGACCTCGTGAAGGGTCTCGTGACGCCGACCACTTCGCAGCGAACCTGGGTTTCGTCGCGCCCGGCGGCGCGGCGGCCGAGGCCGTGAAGTCGATGATGGGCCTCGAGGCGGGCGTACCCGCCCCGAGGCGCGGCTGACGGAAAGCGCCAGCGTGCGCGCCGGGAAGCTGGTCGGACCGGGGCGGTTCGTCGTCGCTGAAACGTCGGACCCGGTCCCGCGCCCTGGCGAGGTCGTCGTGCGCACCCATGCGGCGTCGATCTGCGGCAGCGACTTGCACAAGGTCTTCGAGGGGACCTACGAGGGGGAGTTCCCGGCGCCGGCCGGCTTTCCCGGTCACGAGGGTGTCGGCACGGTCGTGGAGTCGGAGTCCGATCGCTTCCACGCCGGCGACAGGGTGCTCACGGTGCCGTTGCCGACTGGCGGCGGCTGCTACGCCGAACTGCAGGTCGTCGGCGAGCAGTTCCTGGTGCCGTTGCCGGCTTGCGGCGACCCCGGCCGGCTCCTCATGGCCCAGCAGCTCGGAACGGCGCTGTACGCGTTCCGCCGCTACTGGCCCGGCGGCCGGCCGGCGGCCGGGCTCGCCGTCGCCATCTTGGGCGCGGGCTCGGCGGGCCTGTTCCTCCTCCAGCTGGCGCAGCGTGCCGGCTTCTCGCACACGGTCGTCGCCGACCGCGACCCGAGACGCCTCCGGGTCGCGGCTGAGCTCGGCGCCGACGTGCTCGTCGACACGACGTCCGAGTCCTTCCCCGAGGCTGTCTCGGCTGCGACCCGTGGCGAGAGGGCCGACCTCGTGATCGAGGCGGCCGGTCCTGACGAGTGCCGGACCGCGTGCGTCAATGCCGTCCGCTACCAGGGCCGCGTCGGGTTCTTCGGGCTCCCCGAGCACCCCGGCCTCGTGCCGTTCCCCCTCGCCGCCGCCTTCCGCAAGGGCTTGACGATCGAGATGGCCGGCAGCGCGCAGATCGAACCGGGCCTGCGGTCGTTTCGGGACTCGGTCGAGCTCATCGAAAGCGGCGCGATCGAAGTCGGCCACCTGCTCGAGCCGCGCTATCCCCTCGAGCAGCTCCAAGACGCGATGGAGGCAGCGCGCGATCACGCCGGGGTCAAGGTCTCGGTCGACATCGTTCCCGACATCTGAGGCGGCGCCCGCCGGCGGTGGCGCGGTGACCTGAGGCGGCGCCCGCCGGCGGTGCCCCCTGTCACGGCCACGCCGTGACAGGCCCCGATCCCGTAGGGCGCGGGCAGATGCCATTATCTTGGCA
>JAJYGM010000636.1:2420-4539 GCA_021785095.1 Actinomycetes bacterium | reverse complement strand
CCTGCTCGAGCCGCGCTATCCCCTCGAGCAGCTCCAAGACGCGATGGAGGCAGCGCGCGATCACGCCGGGGTCAAGGTCTCGGTCGACATCGTTCCCGACATCTGAGGCGGCGCCCGCCGGCGGTGCCCCCTGTCACGGCCACGCCGTGACAGGCCCCGATCCCGTAGGGCGCGGGCAGATGCCATTATCTTGGCATGGCCGGCAACCCGGACGAGCGCATGCAGCGGGAGGGCGTCGTGCTCGCCGGCCTGAAGAAGTCCTACGGCTCCGTCGAGGCCGTCCGCGGCGTCGACGTCACGATCGCCCCCGGCGAGACGGTCGCGCTACTCGGGCCCAACGGGGCAGGCAAGTCCACGACCATCGACATGCTGCTCGGACTCACGCGGCCCGACGCAGGAACGGTGACCGTGTTCGGCGTCTCGCCGGCCGAGGCAGTGGGATCGGGGAGGGTCGGGGGAATGCTGCAGACCGGCTCCCTTGTCGAGTACCTCTCGGTTCGCGAGCTGGTGGAGGTCGTCGCCTCCCTCTACCCGAACCCGCTCGGCGTCGAGGACGTGCTCGAGGCGACCGGCGCTCAGGGGTTCGCGGCCCAGCGCACGACCGACCTCTCGGGCGGGCAGACCCAACGAGTGCGCTTCGCGCTCGCCCTGGTGGCCAATCCGGACCTGCTGGTGCTCGACGAGCCGACCGCCGCCTTGGACGTCGAGGCCCGCCGCGACTTCTGGTCGACGATGCGCGCGATCGCGAAACTCGGAAAGACCGTGATCTTCGCGACGCACTACCTGGAGGAAGCGGACGCCTACGCCGATCGGATCGTGCTCATAGCGCGGGGCCGCATCGTCGCGGACGGACCGGCCACCGAGATCAAGGCGAAGGTCGGCGGACGGACCATCCGCGCGACGCTCCCAGGAGCGAGCTTGGACGCCCTCGACGCGCTCCCAGGGGTGACGAGCACCGAACACCGCGGCGAGGCGGTCGTCCTCGCCTGCAGCGACTCGGATACCGCGCTGAGGGCCTTCCTCGCCGCGTACCCGGCCGCTCGGGACATCGAGGTGCTCGGTGCAGGGTTGGAGGAGGCTTTCCTGCTGCTCGTGGGCGAGGACGACGAGGGGGTTCCGAACCGATGAGCAATGCCACCTATCTCCGCAGCGAGGTGGTGCGCACGTTCCGGAACCGCCGGTTCTTCATCTTCTCGCTCGCGTTCCCTCTCATCCTCTACTTCGCCGTGGCAGGGGCGAACCGGCACTCGAAGGTGGAGGCGGTCGCGCTCCCCCTCTACTTCATGACGGGGATGGTGGCGTTCGGGACGATGATCGCCGTCATCTCCTCGGGCGCGCGCATCGCCACCGAGCGGCAGCTCGGCTGGACGCGCCAGCTGCGCATCACGCCGCTGCGGACGAGGACCTACTTCGAGGCGAAGGTCCTGTCGGGTTACCTGATGGCACTCGCCACGATCGTGCTCATGTACATGGCGGGGTCGGCCCTGGGCGTTCGGCTCGACGCCCGGCAATGGACGATCATGACGTTGCTCCTGATCGTCGGGCTGGTGCCCTTCACGCTGCTCGGGATCTTGGCGGGCCACCTGCTCAAGCCCGACTCCCTGGGACCTGCGGTCGGAGGCGTGACGACGCTCTTCGCGCTCGTGAGCGGCGCGTGGGGACCCCTTTCAGAGGGCCGCTACTTCGTCGACGTCGTCAAGTGCATCCCGTCCTACTGGCTGGTGCAGTCGGGGCGCGTGGTGGCGTTCGGCGGCGGATGGCCGCCCGCACAGGCGTGGATCGTCATCGCCGTCTGGGCCGCAGCGCTGGCACGCCTGGCCGTCGTCGCCTACCGGCGGGACACCGCGCGGGTCTGACGGGGTTCGGCGCGGCGGCTCCGATCGGTCCCGGTCGACGTGCACCGGCCTTCTCACCGCTGGTCGCCGCGAACGAGCTTCCAGAGCTCCTCGTGGAGGTGCTCGTCGGCGGCACAGACGAGCGACGACGCGTCGAGGGTCCACGGCTCGCCGGCCGCGTCGGTCACCCGTCCTCCCGCCTCTGCGACGAGCAAGGATCCTGCGGCGACGTGGACCAGACCGGGGGTGGCGAACAGCGCGCAGCCGCCGAACGCGAAGATCAC
>JAJYGM010000636.1:0-2410 GCA_021785095.1 Actinomycetes bacterium | reverse complement strand
TGGCCCGTCGCCACGTACGCCAAGGACAGGGTGGTCGAGAAGCACCGCACGTCCCAACGATCCGATCGGATCGCCTCGGCCACGCCCCGGGCCGCCTGCTCGCGTGCCGCCGGGGTCTTCGACCACGCGCCGAGATCCACGATCAGGCTGGAGGTGGAGGCAGCGAGCGGCTCCCACCCGTCCTCGAGCGCCCTCCACGCGCCGCGACCCGCCTCCGCCATCAAGACGTCGCCGTTCGACCCGTCCCCGATCACCGACACCGCGACCCTGCGATCCTCGACCATCGCGACGTTGACCGCGAACAGAGGGATCCCTGACGCGAAGTTCCTGGTCCCACAGATGGGGTCGACGAGCCAGTACGGCGTGGCGTCGGGCACGTCGCCGCCCCGCTCCTCGCCGACGACCGGCCACGGACTGGCACCGGCCAGCAATTGCCGGAGCCGGTCTTCGACCGCGATGTCGGTGTCGGTCACGACGTCACGACCGACCTTCGCATGAACCTCGCCGGTCCCCAACGCGGCGAGGTGCAGGGCTTCGCGGACCGCGGAGATGGCGGCCGTCGTCTCGGATCGGAAACCGGTCATGGCACATCTTGGCTCGCGGCCGGGCACCCGGCCCATGGAGCAGAGTCAAGAGACATCCGAGCGCGGACGGCACGCCGAGCGGGTGGTCGATCGCACGCCCTGCGGGCTCACACGGGATCTGCGAGCCGTTCGATGGTCTCCTCGATGTCCGATTCGGTGGTACGCGGGTTGATCGTGCACAACCGCAGGACGGACCGCCCGCGCAGCGTCGTGCTGGTCACCGCTGCGAACCCGTCGTGGTTGACCCGCGCTGCCGCCGGGGCATGGTCCTCGTGGCCGGTGCCCGTCCGCGCGAACGTCACGATCCCCAGCTGTGCAGGCGTCACGACCTGCCATCGCCCGTCGTCGGCGAGCACCCGTTCTGCATGCTCGGCGAGCTCGATGCCGCGCTCGATCGCCGCACGCATCCTCCCCACGCCGTAGACACGGAAGGTGAGCCACACCTTGATCGCCCGTGCCCGCCTGCTCAGCTCGAGGCTCCGGTCGCGCAGGTCGACCTCACCGGGGTCGGCCGTGGCGTTCGCGAGGTACTCCGCCGACATGTCGAACGTGCTTTCGAGCGCGCCGGGGTGCCGGACCAGCAGGGCCCCGACGTCGTACGGCTGGAAGAGCCACTTGTGCGGATCCAAGACGAGGGAGTCCGCCAGCTCGATGCCAGCGAGCAGTGACCGGCCCCTCTCGCACAACGCACCCGGCGCACCGTAGGCGCCGTCGACGTGCAGCCACAGCCGCTCCGATCGGCACAGGTCCGCCAGCTCGGGGAGCGGATCGACCGCGCCGGTGTTGGTGGTTCCTGCGGTCGCGACGACAACCGTCGGACGGCGCCCCTCTCGGCGGTCCCTCTCGACCGCCGCTGCCACGGACTCGACCGGCATGCAGTACCGGTCATCGGTCTCGAGGACCTTCACGTGCTCGGGGGGAAACCCCGTCGCCACCAGGTCCCGCCGGATCGACGCATGCGTCTGGTCGGAAAGGTAGACCACGCCCGGACCACCGACGCGGCGCGCCGCCACGAGCGCGGTCAAGTTGGCGAGCGACCCTCCGCTCGTGAGCACGCCCTCCGCTCCCTCCGGCATCCCGAGCAGCGACCGAAGCCAGTCGAGCACCACGAGCTCGACTGCCGTCGGACCGGCACCACCCGCCCAGGATGAGGCGATCGCGTTGAACCCGGTCGCGAGCCACTCGCCGAGGACGGCTGCGAACGAGGACGGCCCCGGCACCCGAGCGAAGTACCGGGGATGGTCCCCGTGCTGCATGTGGGCGAGCGCGACGTCGACGAGACATGACATCGCGGCGAGCGGGTCACCCGGCTCCTCTGGGACCGGCCCTCCGAGGACGCCCATGAGCTCGTCGAAAGGCCGCGCGGCGATCACCGGCTGTAGCGGACCGTGCTCGAAGTGGTCGAGCACGCTGTCCACGACCCAGTGGGCGAGGCGGCGCATCTCGTCGGGCGGCATGCCGAGCGCGTCCGCCGGGTGCTCGTCGGGCGGCATGCCGAGCGCGTCCGCCGGGTGCTCGTCTTGCACGTCGCCCATTGTCCCCCACTGGACCACGAGGAGGTGCCTTCGCTTCCTCCGCTCCGCGACGGACTACGTTTCGCCCGTGCCGCGCTCGTTGACCGTCCTGTTCATGCCCGAGAGCGCGTACGGCCCCACGAACAACTGCATCGGCATCGGCGCGGCGCTCCGTGGGCGCGGCCATCGCGTCGTCTTCGCCTCGGAGGCGTCGTGGCGCGAGCGGCTCGAGCGTCTGGGGTTCGAAGAGGACCTCGTGGAGCTCGCACCCCCCGCCAAGGCACCCGGCACGGACAGCGCGGGATCGGGAGC
>JAJYGM010000769.1 GCA_021785095.1 Actinomycetes bacterium | reverse complement strand
ATGCGGTCGCGGCCACGTCGGCGGCCGCACCTCCGGCCACGTCGGCGGCCGCACCTCCGGCCACGTCGGCGGCCGCGGGTGCCGGCGGGGAGCCCGTCATCGCGGCGTCGCGACGCGCACCGCGTCCGGCTGCTCGGCGACCCACCCGGCCAGTTGCTCACCCCGCTGAGGCGCAGGACCGGAGCGGCGGGTGATCGCCCCGGTGCGGATCTTCTCGTGGAGGGTGAGGATCGCGTGGAGGAGGGTCTCGGGCGACGGTGGGCATCCCGGCGCGTAGACGTCCACGGGAACGACCTGGTCGACGCCCTGCACGATGGCGTAGTTGTTGAACATGCCGCCGCTCGACGCGCACACGCCCATGGAGATGACCCACTTCGGCTCCATCATCTGGTCGTAGACCTGGCGCAGGACCGGGGCCATCTTCTGGGAGACACGCCCCGCGACGATCATGAGGTCGGCCTGCCGAGGCGACGCCCGGAACACCTCCATCCCGAGGCGGGAGATGTCGAAGTCCGCGGCGCCCACGGACATCATCTCGATGGCGCAGCACGCGAGCCCGAAGGTGGCGGGCCACACGCTGTTGCGACGAGCCCACTTGACGAGGTCCTCGAGCCTGCCCGTCAGGAAATTGTGCTGGAGGTCCTCGAGACCCATGAGCCGGTCCCTACGCCGCCTGCCCGGGCGCCCCTGGTTCGGTCGGGACGCGGGTGATCGTCGACTCCGTCGTCCTCGCCGTCGGGATGCCCGGCTCGAGCCGTCTCCCCGGCCCCCACTGCAATGCCCCGTTGCTCACGAGGTAGACGAAGGCGACGAGGACGACCGCAGCGAACACCAGCACCTCGACGAGCCCGAACACGCGCAGCTCGCGAAAGACCACCGCCCACGGGTAGAGGAAGATGATCTCGATGTCGAAGATGATGAAGATCATCGCGACGAGGTAGAAGCGGACCGGGAAGCGCGACGGAGGCTCGCGGCTGGGGATGATCCCGCACTCGTAGGGCGCGACCTTCTGCGCGCTGGGCTTCTGGCGCGGCGCGAGCAGCTTCGACGCGCCGAAGGAGAGGCCCGCGAACAGCGCCCCGAGGACGAGCAGCAGGAAGATCGGAAGGTACTGGTCCACGGCGGAGCCGTTCTACCACGGGCTCGTGCGCACGAGCACATCCGCGGCCGCCCTCCCGGTCGCCCGGCAGCGGGGCGGCGCGCACGGTGCCGGCGCCTACGATTCCGGGCGTGACCCAGGGAGGCGCGACGACGCGCAGCCGGCCGACAGGCGCCACGGATCCCCCGAAGCACACGCCGGCGCGCCCTGCCAGCCCCCGCGGCAACCCGCGGCGGGCGTCCCGCGGTGGACGCTCGCAGGACCACCTGCACGACGTCGTGATCGTCGGGGCGGGGCCGTCCGGCTCGTCGTGCGCCTACTGGCTCGCCGACGCCGGCTGGGACGTCGCGGTCGTCGAGAAGAAGCGGTTCCCCCGGGAGAAGACCTGCGGAGACGGGCTCACGCCGCGCGCCGTGCGCCAGCTCGCCGACATGGGGCTCGAGGGCGCGCTCGCCGGGTCCCACCGGCACACGGGGCTGCGGTCGTGCGGCTGGGGGCTCGTGCTGGAGATGCCGTGGCCCGAGCACCCGGTGTTCCCCCCGTACGGGTACACGATCACCCGCCACGACCTCGACGGGCTGGTCGCCGAGCGTGCCCAGAAGGCCGGCGCCACCCTGCACCAGCACACCGAGGTGCTCGAGCCGCTGCTCGCCGAGAGCTCTGAATCCCGTGCCGCGGCCAATGCGGGGACCGCGGCCAGGGCGCTCGAGACACTGCTCGTCGAGAGCTCCGGGGTCGGGGCTGGGGTCGGGGCTGGGGTCGGGGCTGGGGTCGGGGCTGGGGCTGGGGCTGGGGTCGGGGCTGGGGTCGGGGCTGGGGTCGGGACCGCCCTGAGGAGCCAGGCGTCGCTGCCGGCGTGCGCGGGCGTCGTGGTGCGCGACCTCGACACCGGGAGGACGCGGGAGGTCCGCGGCCGCTACCTCGTCGTCGCCGACGGCTCCAACTCGCGGATCGGCCGGCAGCTGGGCACGACGCGCCGGCGTGGCTTCCCCCTCGGCATGGCGCTGCGGGGCTACTACCGCTCGCCCCGCCACGACGACCCCTGCATCGAGTCCCACCTCGACATCCGCGATGCCAGGGGAGAGGTCGTCCCGGGCTACGGCTGGATCTTCCCGCTCGGCGACGGCCGGGTGAACGTCGGCGTGGGTCTGCTCTCGACCGAGCAGCGCTGGAAGGGCGTGAACACCTCGCGGCTGATGGAGGCCTTCGTCGCCGGCGCGCCGAAGAGCTGGGGCCTCTCGGAGGAGACGAGCTGCGGCCCGCCGACCGGGGGAAAGCTCCCGATGAGCTTCGCCGTCGGCCCTCGCACGGGGCCGAACCTCGTCGTGATCGGCGACGCGAGCGGGGCGATCAACCCCTTCAACGGCGAGGGCATCGCCTACGGGTACGAGACCGGTCGCCTCGCCGCCTCCTCGGTGTCCGAGGCGCTCTCAGGTGAAGGACCTGCCGCGATCGCGCGCTACGAGGAAAGGCTCTCGGAGGCGTACGACGACTACTACCGGGTCGGGCGGGCGTTCGTCCGCCTCGTCTCGAACCCCACGGCGATGCACTGGTGCGTCTCGGTGGGCATGCGCTCCGAGGTGTTCATGAAAGGGCTCCTGCGCATCATGGCGAACCTCATGCGGCCCGACCCCGGGCCCGCTGAGCTCGGCTACGACGCGCTCGTCCGCATCGCCGAGCTGATGCCGCAAAAGGCCGCGTCCCTTCTCCGCTGAGACGGCGCGGCGGCGTGCGTCAGCCCGACCCGGCGGCCTTCGCCACCTCGGCCGCCGCCTCCCCCGCCGCCTCGACCGCGAGGTCGAGGTCCGCGTCGCGGTGCGAGAGCCCGCAGAACAGCACCTCGTAGGGGCCCGGGGCGATCATCACACCGCGACGCAGGAGCGCGTGGAAGAACGGCGGGTACGACCCGCTCGACACGATGCCGCGCACCCCCTCGTAGTCGGAGGGCGCCTCGAGCTCCACTCCCGGTGGCGCGCCGACGTAGAGCCCCGCGAGCGTCCCTGCGACCGGGGCGGCAGCGGCGAGCCCGCCCGCGCGGACGGCACCCGACAACGCGGCCGCGAACCGGGCGACGCGCGATGAGAGCGCCTCGTAGTCGGCAACGGACACCTCGCCCAGCACCGCCAGGCCGGCTGCGGTCGCGATCGGGTTCCCCGAGAGCGTGCCGGCCTGGTACACGGGCCCCGACGGTGCGAGGGCCGCCATCAGCTCACGCCGTCCGCCGAAGGCGCCGACCGGAAGCCCGCCGCCGATGACCTTCCCGAAGCACCAGATGTCGGGGACCACCCCCGTCAGGACGCTCGCCGTGGCCGGGCCGACGCGGAACCCCGTGATCACCTCGTCGAAGACGAGTAGCGCACCGGACTCGTCGCAGGCTCGCCGGAGCCCTTCGAGGAAGCCCTCTTGCGGCGCGACGAGGTTCATGTTGGCCGCCACCGGCTCGACGATGACGCACGCGACCGCCTCGTCGAGCTCTGGGACGACGTTGTACGGCACGACGAGGGTGTCGGCGACGGCGGCGGCCGGCACGCCCGCCGAGCCGGGCAGGCCGAGCGTCGCGACACCACTCCCGCCGGCTGCGAGAAGCCCGTCGGAATGCCCGTGGTAGCAGCCGGCGAACGTGACCACGCGCGAGCGGCCCGTGACGCCGCGCGCCAACCGGAGCGCGCTCATCGCGGCCTCGGTCCCCGACGAGACGAACCGCACCTGCTCGCAGCCAGGCACCCGGGCGCAGATCGCCTCGGCGAGCAGCACCTCGCCGGGCGTCGGCATGCCGAAGGAGCTGCCGAGCGTCGCGGCGCGGCACACCGCCTCCACGACGACGGGGTGCCCGTGGCCGAGAAGGACCGCGCCGTAGGACTGCACGAGGTCGAGGTAGCGATTGCCCTCCACGTCGAAGACCCACGGCCCCTCCCCGTGCGCGACCGTGAACGGCGTACCCCCGACCGACGCGAACGACCGGACGGGGGAGTCCACCCCACCGGGGATCGTGCGGGCGGCACGGGCGAACCACGCCGAGTTCGACCCCGTCGCCGGGCGGTCGCCGCCACCCGACGCCTCGCGTCCGGCCGACGCCGCGGCCACCTCGGCGCCCTCGCCGCCTGCCACCCCGGCCACCCCGGCGCCCTCGCCGCCTGCCACCCCGGCCCCCTCGGCGGTCGTGCCGCCTGCCACCTCGCCGCCAGCGGCCGTGCCGCCGGCGTCAGCCACCGAGCGCCTCGGCCACCTCGGCGGCGAAGTAGGTGAGGACGAAGTCGGCTCCCGCGCGCTTCACCGCGACGAGCTGCTCGAGGCCCACCGCTGCATCGTCGATCCACCCGTTCGCGCCGGCTGCCTTGATCATGGCGTACTCGCCGCTCACGTGGTACGCCGCGACCGGCACGTCGACCGCGCGCCGCACGTCGGCGATCACGTCGAGGTAGGTCACGGCCGGCTTCACCATGATGATGTCCGCGCCCTCCGCGACGTCGAGCGCCACCTCGGCGAGCGCCTCCCTCCGGTTCGCGGGATCCTCTTGGTAGCCGCGGCGGTCGCCGCCGCCGGCGATGTGCACGTCCACCGCGTCGCGGAACGGACCGTAGAGGCCGGAAGCGAACTTCGCCGCATACGCGAGCACCGCCACCTGGTCGTGCCCCCCGCCGTCGAGCGCCCGCCGGACGGCCGCGACCTGCCCGTCCATCATCCCGCTCGGCGCGACGACGTCAGCGCCCGCCTCCGCCTGCGCCAGCGCGACGCGCGCGTACAGCTCGAGGGTGGCGTCGTTGTCGACCGTTCCGTCCGGCGCGAGCACGCCGCAATGGCCGTGCTCGGTGTACTCGTCGAGGCACAGGTCAGCGACGAGCACCACCTCGCCCGCGAAGGTGTCACGCAGCGCGCGCAGCGCGCGCTGGACCACGCCCTCTGGGTCCCACGCGCCCGACCCCACGGCGTCCTTTACGGCAGGGACGCCGAAGAGTGCGACAGCAGGGACGCCGAGCCCCACGAGCCGCTTCGTCTCCTCCAGCGCCGAGGCGACCGTGTGCTGGAAGTGGCCGGGGATCGACGCGATCGGCTGGGCCTCATCGATGCTCTCCCGCACGAAGAGCGGCGCCACCAGATCGTCGATCGAGAGCCGGGTCTCCGCCACGAGGCGGCGCAGCGCGGGGGTGCGCCGCAGCCGGCGCATGCGCCGCGCGGGGAAGCCGACACCGGGTGCCATCGCGGCCGATCCTACCGGCGAGCGGCACCGCGGCCCCCTGCGGGGGGCGCCCCGTCGGCACCGCGGCCCCCGGCGGGGGCGCCCCCGCCGAGCGCGTCGGTCAGCGCAGCGACCAGGTCCGCGACGCCGGCGCGCGCTGCGACGACGACCCCGAGCCCCGCGGCTCGAGCGGCGTCCGCCGTGACGGGGCCGATGCAGGCGACGACGGGAGGGATCGGAAGCGGCAGACCGGCCTCGGTGCGCAGCGAGACGTAGGCGTCCACCGCCGAGGGGGACGCGAAGGTGAGAGCCGACGCAGCCTCCAGCTCCCGCACCGCCGAAGCGGAGGGCGTCGGTGCGGGCACGGTGCGGTAGGCGACGACCACGTCCACCGCCCACCCCTTCTGCCGCAGCGCCGCGGGCAGTGTCGGGCGGGCACCTGCCGACGCAGGGAAGAGGACCGTCGCGTCCGGCCCGGCCGGGGCGGGGAAGGCTTCGCCGAGGCCTGCCGCGCTCGATCGGTGCGCGACGAGGTCGGGCACCAGATGGTGCGCTTCCAGGGCAGCCGCGGTCGCAGGGCCCACCGACGCGAGCTGCACGCCCGCAAGGGCACGGACGTCGGGCACGAGCGCGAGGAGGCGGCGCACCGCGTTGGCGGAGGTGAAGGCCACCCATCGGTAGCGTGCAAGGTTCCTCGCCGCAGCCTCGAGCGCCGCGCCGCCGTCCTCGGGGTCGACGATGTCGACGACCGGGAACCCGACGACCTGCGCGCCGGCCGCGCGGAGGGCGTTCGCGAGGTCGTCGGCATCCTCTCTCGGGCGCGTCACGACGATCGTCGTGCCCGAGAGCGGCGCGGTCCTGCTCGTGGTGGCCGTCACGCGGGCGCTGTCCAAGGCTCGAGCGCCTCCCAGCCCGGGAGCGAGGATGCGCCCTGCTCGCCGACGAGCGCGCGCGCGAGCGCCTCGCCCAGCGCCTCCGGATCGTCGCCGAGGAGCCGGCCGCGCACGACGACGCGTCCGTCTGCGCTTGCGAGCACCCCCTCGAGCTCGAGGTGATCTCGCCCTGCCCGGCGCGCCAGCGCGCCCGCGGGCAGCGCGCAACCGGCGCCGAGCACCCGCAGGAACGCCCGCTCCGCGCTGAGGGCGCGGCGGTCATCGCCTGCGTCGATGCGTGCGAGCAGCGAGCGGCACCCGTCGTCGTCGTCGCGGCACTCGAGCGCGAGCGCGCCCTGCCCGGCCTGGGGAAGGCACAGGACCGGCGAGAGCCGCTCGGCGATCCTGCCCGCCAGGCCCAGCCGGTCGAGGGCGGCGGCCGCCGCGACCACCGCGGCCGCCGTGCCGTCGCCCGCGCGCTCGAGCCTGGTCTCCATGTTGCCGCGAAGGGCGACG
>JAJYGM010000134.1 GCA_021785095.1 Actinomycetes bacterium | reverse complement strand
GGCAGCCGCGCTCGACTACCGGCGCTGGCACCGTTTCGCCGTGTACCGCCGCGCGGCGGCGCGCAGGGAGAAGTTCACCACCCGATCGCAGGGGGCAGGCTCGGGCGGCGAGCAGGCCAAGCTCGCTCACCTGCCGCTCTTCGCGGCGACCGCGGCCTACTACACCTCGGCCCGTGCCGACGCGCCCCGGCTGCTCATGCTGGACGAGGCCTTCGCCGGCATCGACGACAGCCAGCGCGGCGACTGCATGGGCATGCTGGTCGACCTCGACCTCGACATGGTCCTCACGAACTACTCGGAGTGGGGTTGCTACCGTGAGATCCCGTCGGTCGCGACCTATCACCTGGAGCGGACTCCAGGGCGGCTGGGCGTCACCTCGCTTCGTTTCGTGTGGGACGGGACGACGCGCGTCGAGGACGACCCATGGCTGGAGGATCGAGAAGCGGCGACCGGACACACACCCGGTGACGGCCTGTTCGCCTGATTTCCTTGCGGCGCCGCGGCTCCAGCGCCTGTGGTCCGCCGCGCACCGCCGGCTCGAAGAGACCGGCGGCCGCCTGCCCGGCGCCGCTGTCCACCTGCGCGATCTGGACGACGACGAACGGGCCGCGGTCGACCGACTGCTCGGTGTGCGGTCGCGAGGCACGGTGCTACGGGTGGAGCTGGAGAAGCTCGACCGGATCCTTCGGGACCGGGCCGGCCTCGGCCTCGCCGACGTGGTGTCGTCGACCGTGGGGCCGCTCCGGGACAGGCCGGCGGAGCGCGCTGCCGCCTCGGGCGCCGAGCAGCAAATGTGGTCGACACTGTGCGCGCACCGCGCGCTCCACCGCCATCCCCGATTGGACCCATGGTTGGCCGGGTTGCGGCGAAGTGGCTCCTGGAGGCGCCTCGTCGCGCCGCTAGAGGTGCTGCGCGACGCCTTGGCAGTGCTCGACCGCCTCCCTGAAGCCCCCCGCCGGGGGCGGAGCGGCCTCGCCGCTGCGGTGCTGGGCGACGCGCACGCGCTCGACGACGGCCGTCCCGTGGGAAGGCTGGTGCTCTCGGCGCTGGCATCGCTGGAGGGCACCTCGATCCCGCTCGGGTCGGCCGCCCGGCGCCGCTTGTGGGCTCGGTACGGGGTGATCACGGACGAGACGTCCTCCACCGTCTTGACCCAGGGTCTGCGGCCGCTGCGTGCCGGACCGCTCACCGGGGCGGCATCGGACTGGGCGTCGACGGGCGTACCGCTGCCGATCCCGCTCGCCGCCGTGCGGTCCGAGTCGTGGCGCACGGCACCGGGCACCGTCGTCTGGGTCTGCGAGAACCCGTCGGTCCTGTCCGCCGCCGCCGGCACCGGCTCGGCACTGGTCTGCGTCGAGGGACGGCCGTCGGTTGCCGCCATGACGCTGCTCACCTCCTTGAGAGAGGGCGGCTCGAGACTGCGCTACCACGGTGACTTCGGCGCAGGCGGCATCGCCATCGCCAACGCGGTCATCGGCGGGGTCGGCGCGGAGCCGTGGCGGTTCGGGGTTGGCGACCATGCGCTCGCCCTGGATCGCGCCCGCGCATCGGGAACGACGCTCCGCTCGTTGCGCGCCGCGGTCCCAGATGCCGTCTGGGACGCCGAGCTCGCTCCGGCTGTCCGGGCATCGGGAGTCGAGGTCGAAGAAGAGCTCGTGCTCGACCTTCTCCTGTCCGACCTCCGCTCGGGGTGACCCCGGCAGGACCCCGTCGGCAGTGTCTGGTGGGGCGGCGGAGCGTGCTGGAAGGCGCCGGTGCCGGCGACCGGTGCTCGCGCCTCCTACATATGCGGTGAGCCCGGCTTCACCACCATGAGGACGACGATCGCCAGGAGCGCTCCCGCCGCCACGTAGTTGAGGGCGATGGCGACGCGGTCGCCCAACAGGGAGCGCAGCTCGTCGCTCGGCGGGGCGTCCTGGGCGGCCAAGGCCGTGGCGAGCCTGCGGGCCTGCTTTGGTCGCTGCCCGCCCAGCGACCCGGTGACGACGACCAGGGCGAGGAGGCCGATCGCCGCGTCGACCCAGGGCGTGGCGTAGCCCCAGTGCCCGAGGGCGACCAGCCACAGCCCGGAGCCGCCACCGAGAAGCGTCCCTCCCACGACCAGCACGGCACCGACGCGGGCGAGCCCGAGTAGCAGGGCGATCTCGCTGCAGCTGGCTCTTCGCCTCGCAGCCTCGAAGCCCACTGCAGCCACGACGGTGCCCGAGGCGAGCGAGAAGGCACCGAGCAGGTGCAGGCACAGGGCGAGGTCGGAGAGCCAGACAGGGGTCACGACCAGAGCAGCGGTCGTCCGGTCACCGTGCCGGCAACGGGGGATCGTGAGCCCCCGACGTGGCCGAGACCGAGAGGACCACTGAGACGAAGGTGACTCCCACCGCGCTACCCGCCGCTGCTCGCCGCGAGCACCGCCGCAAGCACCGCCGCCCTACCCGCCGCTGCCCGCCGCGAGCACCGCCGCGAGCACCGCCGCCCCCGAGTGCTCGACGTCGCGGGTGGCGGTCAGCAGCACGAGGTGGCCGCGACCGGCGTACGCCCGCAGCCGCTCGACGACCGGGGCACCAGGGTCGCGGTCCAGCTCGGCTCGGTATCGACGGTCGAACTCGGCGAAGCGGGCGGGGTCGTGGCCGTACCAGCGGCGGAGCTCCGTGCTGGGCGCCAGCTCCTTCGCCCACTCGTCGACGTCGAGCGCTGCTTTCTGCACTCCCCGGGGCCACAGGCGATCGACGAGCACCCGGTGCTCTGGGTGCCCTTGGTGCCCTTGGTGCCCTTGGTGCTCTTGGTGGCGACGCCCGGGGTCCTCGTAGACACGCACCACCTCCACATCCACGCTCGGGGCGGCGGTCCCGCCGGCGGCGGTCCCGCGGGCCGTGCTCACCGCGCCCGGAACCCGAGGGTCGCCGCCGCCTCCTCGTCGATCATGTCCGGGCTCCACGGCGGGTCCCATACGACTCGGACGTCCACAGGGACAGCGTCGCCGACGGCATGGGCGACCTCCACCCGGGCCATCTCGGACAACGCCTCGGAGGCCGGGCAGCCCGGCGTGGTCATCGTCATCTCGACGACCACCGTGCCAGCTTCGACTCGGAGGTCGTAGACGAGCCCGAGCGAGACCACGTCGAGGTAGAGCTCGGGGTCGTACACGCCCCGGAGCGCACCCCAGGCCGCGTCGAGCATGTCGGGCGCCGGAGGCTGCAGCCGGCGTCCCGGCTCGGCCGGCACGCCGCTCTCAGCCCCGCCGGCTGGCGCGTCGCCGGTCACGACGGCCGCCGGAAGGTGACCCGCCAGTCGCCGCCGTCGAGAGCCTCGGCTTCGTAGGAGAAGCCCTGCGAGGACAGCACCCCTTCGAGCGGCACTGGCTCGAAGGGGGCCAGGACCACCAGCTCCTCCCCGTCGTCGAGGGCACCGGCCGCGGCCATGATCGTCTCGAACGGCTCGTTCCCCGACGCGATGATCGGGCGGGCATCGACGGTTGCCATCGGTTGCTCCCTTCTCGGCCCCGATCGAGACCGGTCGGCTCTGTCGTTCATGTAGTTCTGTCAGCGACTAGAACTTAGCAGAGCCAGGTGTCCCCCGGAGCTGCTTTCCGCGCCACGGGACCATCGTCGCCTGGGCCGTGACTCGAGAAGGGGGGCTCGAGAAGGGACGCGTGGCGCTCGATCGTCGACGCGCTGGTTCTGTGGCGTGCAGGGAGGTGCGGCATCGCCTCCAGCCCTCCGTGAAGCTCTGTCCACTACTAGAGATACACTGGCGATTCGTGGAGCGTGTAGGCGCGGCAGCGGTCCGGTCACCGAAGCTCGCCAGGGACGCCGGGGGGACAGAGGGGACAGGATCGCGCCGTCGGAGAGACCCGAGGGGGTCGACCGATTCGTCGCCGACGCATGCGGGCCCAGCCGTCGCTGCTCGCCGGCACACGCTCGAAGGACCACCAAGGGGGGACGATGGATGACGGAAACGGACCCCGAGCGGCGACGGCCTCCGGCTCCTGGGCCGGCCGACCGCCAGGGGTGCCCGGCGCGGTCCCCCCGCCATCGGTGCCGCTGTCGTTCCTCGCAGCAGCGTCGGTCGGTCTCGTCGCCTGCGGTGTCGTCTGGGTGTGGGTGCGGGCCGCGGCGGCCGCCGACCCCAACAGCGATCCGGCGATCGCCGCCGTGCACTTCGGGGTCCTCGCCGCGCTGACCATGGGCGTCCTCGGCGCCACCCACCAGTTCACCCCGGTCATCACCGGCCGCCCGCTGCGGTCGGTGCGCGTGGCGAGAGCCACGTTCGTCGTATGGCTGGCGACGTCGTGGCTGCTGCCGCTCGGGGTCGGCTTCGAGCAGACCGCAGTCATCGCCGCCAGTGGCGGTCTGGCGGTGGTCGGGCTCGTCCTGCTCGCCTGGAACCTCGCTGGGCCGCTCTCGGTACGGGGGAAGGGCACCCCGGTCGCGGCCCTCCGACTCGCCCTTCTCGGCGCGGCAGCGACCACGCTCCTCGGCGCCACCTTCGTCGGCGACCGCCAGGGCCACTGGTTCGTCCTCTCCGCCCACGTGGACCTGGCGATGGGTGTCGTGGGCCTGTTCGCCTGGCTGGGGGTCACCTACGTCGGCGTGGCGCAGAAGCTGTGGCCCATGTTCATGCTCGCCCACGTTCCAGGCCGGCACCGCTCAGGGACGCTGGCGGTGTGGGCCACCTGGCTCGGCGCGGCGATCCTGGCCGGCGGGCTCGCCCATGCCAGCCCCGCGGCCGAATGGGCCGGCGCCGCCGTGCTCGGCGCCGGCCTCGGCGCACACCTCGTCTCGCTGTGGGCGCACGTGCGCCACCGCCGGCGCAAGACCGACTTGCACGTCGCATTCGTGGTGACCGCCGGCGGTTGGCTGGTCGTCGCCGCCGGGCTCGCCGTCACCGGAACCCTCGTCCTTCCTCACCACCACCACGAGGGCGTCGCGCTCGTCGCTGCTGCCATGGTGGCGGGCGGAGGCTGGCTGCTCGAAGCGCTCGTCGGCCACGCCCACAAGGTCGTACCGTTCGTCGTGTGGTCGCTGCTGCGGTCGCACGGCACGCCGAGCGGACCCTCGGGCAAGCCCCTCATGTTCGCCGACCTCTACCATCACGGCTGGGCAGCCGCCACCTACGGAACCGTCACTGCCGGCATCGGCGCGCTGTGCGCCGGGATCGGCACGTCCTCTGCCCCGGTGATCGCGGCAGGCGGCGTGCTCCTGGCGTTGGCGGGCGTCGTGGTCGCCGCGAACCTGTCCGTTCGCCCGCTGCGCCAGCTCACCGCCGTCCGGTCAGGCACCGCACTCCGGCCTCGCGCGACCGCCTACCCCCCGGAGCCCGCTGAGCGCCAGGTGTGACCGAATACGTTCCGGCCCGTGCGTTCCGGCCCGTGCGTTCCGGCCCGTGCGTTCCGGCCCGTGCGTTCCGGTCCGGGACCAGCCTGGCCGAGGGCCGCTGAGCGCCGCCGCGCGGTCAGCGACCGAGCGTCGCGACAACCTCCGCGCCATCGGTGGCGGAGCGGAGCTCCTGAGCTGGTCGGCCGATGCGCACCCGCCACACGGTTGGCCCCGCCTCGAGCACGTCCCAGGTGAAGGTGCCCTGGTGCTCGGCCTCGAACTGGTAGCGAAGGGGCTTCGGGTCGTGGTCGTTCACCAAGACGAACGCAGTACCGGGGACGAGGGCGCCGTAGGTGGCGAAGATCTTCTCGTGGCGCTGGGCCGGGACCAGGGCCCGGACGTCGAGGACGGCTTCGGCTCCTCCAGGATCCGTCCGCCTCGCCGACAGCGTCACCGGCTCGGACGTCGCCGAGCGCACCAGTCGGTGCAACGCGGCGGTCACCCGCACGGCGAGCTCCGGGCGCGCCCGCCGAACCGCTACCCAGGCCCCGGCCGCCAACCCGCAGGCGGCGTCGCCGCGCCCGGCGTCAGCGAGCTGGTCGGCGGCACGGAGCAGGAGCCGGACGAGGACGGCCTCCGCGTCGGGGGTCGCCAACCCGTCGGCTACGGGCGTTTCGTCCTGCCCGGCCTCGGTGAGTCGGTGCATCTGGACGAGCAGCCCGGCCAGGTCCACCTCGGCGTCGGCTGCGAGCGCAGGCAAGATCAGCTCGTTCTCCCTGGCGACATGCCCGGCGAAGAGCGCGCCGATCGCCTCGGCTCCTCCTGAGGCCGCGGCCGCTTCGTTCGCCGTCGCCAGTCGCTCCACCAACGTGATGAGCTTGCGGTGCTCGTCGACCATCCCGGCGACCGTGTCGGCGAGATCCTTCTTGGCCGCGGCTGCCTGGTAGAGGGTGTGCTCCTCGGCCATGGCATGGGGCAGGACCTCCGTGGCCAGGTACGCGACGAGCTCAGCCGCTGCCGTCTCGTAGCGGTCGTGGCGCTCGGCGGCGACCCGCACCGCAACGACTCGCCGAGCCACTCCGTCAGCGAGCGCCTCGTGGTGGGCGAGCATCGCCTCCAGGACGCCGGTGGCTGTGGCGGTCGCCTTGGCGGTGGCTGTGGCGGTCATGGCGCGCTCCTTCTTCTTCGTCGGATGCCTCGTCGAACGACACTCGCGGATCACTATATCTCTAGTTAGTACTAGACTAACAAGAGGACGTACGACGCCGCGGGTCGAGCGGTGATCCTCAGCGGTCGGCGAGCGCGTCGGGCAGGGTGGGGCCGAGCACGCGGCGTGCCCAGCGGAGCCACGTTTCGG
>JAJYGM010000135.1 GCA_021785095.1 Actinomycetes bacterium | reverse complement strand
CCCGACCGCGCGTGGGACTCCGCGCGCGCCCGAGCCGGCAGCGTCCCCGGCCGCGCAGGTCGCACAGCGTCCGTAGATGTCGAAGCTGACATGGTCGACGGTGAAGCGATGGCGCCGCTCCAGTTGGCCGAGGAAGGCCGCAACCTCGTCCTCGGCCAGCTCCTCGACGACGCCGCAGGACCGGCAGACGAGATGGTGGTGGTGGCGCGGGTTCGCGCAGATGAGGTAGGCGGGCTGGTCGCCGGGGAGCGCGATCCGCTCGACGACCCCGGCGGCCTGGAGCGACTGCAGCGTCCGGAACACCGTCGCCCGCCCGATACCGGGCGAGACGAACTCCAGTCGTGCGGCCAGCTCGTGTGCCGTGAGCGGCCTTCCCGCGTCCTCGAGCGCGCCAGCGATCACGTCGCGCTGCGGCGTGATGCGCTGCCCGGCAGCCAAGAGCCGGCCCCTGGTCTCGTCGGAGGCCACCGCGCGACGATAGCCCGGGGGTGGGAGCGGGTCGCAGGTGGGGGCAGTCGCGCGCACTGCCGGGTACGCGTGAGCCAGCAGGGCGGGCCGGAGGCCCCCCGGGGGCTGGCCGTCCCTCAGGCCCGCGACTCGGGTGCGCCCTCGGGCGGCGTGGCGCCGGACGCGCGGCTCGCCTCTTCTGCGCCGACCTCGACCAGTTCGATCAAGGTGCCGAGTGCGCTCTTCGGGTGCAGGAAGGCGACCGTGGTACCCCGGGAGCCGGGCCGGGGAACCTGGTCGATCGGGACGGCGCCCGCGGCAACCGCCGCGGCGAGTGCGGCCTCGCAGCTCGCTACTCGGTAGCCGACATGGTGGAGGCCCTCCCCGTGACGCTCGAGGAAGCGCGCCACGGTCGAGTCGGGGCTCGTCGGCGCCACGAGCTGCACGAACGACTCGGCCACGGCGAGGAGCACCTCCTCCACCCCATCGGACTCCACGACTTCGCGATGCGCGACGGCGGCCCCGAGCACCTCCTCGTACCACGCGACCGCAGCCTCCATGTCGGCGACCGCGATCGCGACGTGGTCGATCTCGAGCAGGAGCCCGTGGGGCCGCTCCGGGGTGGGGCGTGCGGGGCTCATGCGCCGAGGCGCCGGAAGGTCGTGATGCGCTCCTCGCCGATACGCGCGCGCAGCTCGGGGTCGCGGATCCCGAGACCGTCCTCCGGGGCGAGGCAGCGCACGCCGATCTTGCCCTCGTGGAGGTTCCGGTGGACCTGCCACGCGGCCTCGCCGACCTGTTCGAGCGGGAAGGTCGCCGAGAGCACCGGTTGGATACGCCCCTGGCAGATCAGCTTGTTCGCCGCCCACGCCTCCGCGTAGTTGGCGAAGTGGCTGCCCTTGATGGTCTTGAGCTTCATCCAGAGGTGCCGGTTGTCGTAGGTGACCTCGTAGCCGGAGGCCGCCCAGCAGGAAATGGCGGTGCCCCCTTTCTTGGCCACGTAGACGGACGCGCCGAAGGTCTCCCGACCGGGGTGCTCGAAGACGATGTCCGGGTCCTCGCCCACGAGCGAGCGGATGTCGGCACCGAGCCGTCGCCACTCGCCCGGGTCCGCCTTCCCGTCGGCAGCGAAGAACCGGTAGTCGCGTTCCGACCGGTCGAGCACGGCCGCACAGCCGAGGGCCCGCGCCAGCTCCGCCTTGCGTGGTGAGCTCACGACCCCGACCGGGACGCCACCCGCCGCCAGCACGTACTGGAGGGCGTATCCCCCGAGTCCCCCCACTGCACCCCAGACCAGGACGACGTCCCCGAGTCGCATGTTCGCGCCGTTCCGCGAGATGAGCATCCGGTAGCTCGTCGAGTTCGTGAGCGCGTTGACCGCCGCCTCCTCCCAGGAGAGGTGGGCCGGCTTGGGCATCAGCTGGTTCGCCTTTACGAGCGAGAGCTCGGCGAGGCCGCCGAAGTTCGACTCGTAGCCCCAGATGCGCTGGCTGGCCGCGAGCATCGAGTCGTCGTGCGCGGAGGGGTCCTGGTCGTCGACGTAGTTGCAGTGCACGACGACCTCGTCGCCGACTCGCCAGTTTCGCACCGCCGAGCCGACCCGGATCACGACGCCCGAGGCATCCGATCCGAGGACGTGCAGGTCTCGGTCGTGCCGGGCGCCCCAGTAGCCCTCCCGCCCGAGCCGGCGGAGGAACTCGAAGGTCGGGAGTGGCTCGAAGATGGCGCTCCAGACCGTGTTGAAGTTGATGGAGCTCGCCATCACGGCGACGAGCGCCTCGTCGGGGGCCATCTCGGGCACCTCGACCTCGGCGACGGAGAGGGAGCGGCGAGGGTCCTTCTCGGCACTCGGGAGCCCGTCGAACATGGCGACGTCGCGCCGCCGCACGACCGCACCCCGGTAGGACTCGGGGAGGGGGATCGCCGTCAGGTCCTCGGGTGGCGCGCCCTCGAGGATGGCGGCGAGGAAGGCGTCCATCAGCGAGAAGTTACTCGCCAGTCGCCGGAGCCGCTGACACCTCGCAGAGGAGCTCCACGTGCGGCACCACGAAACAGGCGTCCTCGCCCTCAGCCCAGCGCAGCCATCCCGTCGCGAGCAGCCGGAGCTCCTCGGGCTCGGCGAACCCGCCGGCGACGGCGAGCTCGGCGAAACGCGAGCTCGTCACCCGCTCGGCCCAGAGCCCGGCCCACCAGGTCCGCTCTGCGGGTGTCGCGAAGCACCAGGCGCTCGCCGTCTGGTCGACCGTGGAGAGCCCGGCGCCGAGCGCCCAGGCGCGGAGCTGCCTGCCGGCGTCCGGCTCACCCCCCACCGAGCGGGCAACCGAGCGGTAGAGCGCCTGCCACGCTGCGAGCTCGGTTCGCTCGGGGCTCCAGAACATGGCGCCGTAGTCCGCGTCGCGCACGGCCACGACCCCGCCGGGCCGGCAGACCCGGCGCATCTCCACGAGCGCGGCCACCGGGTCGGCGAGGTGTTGGAGCACCTGGTGCGCGTGGACGACGTCGAACTCGCCCGTCGCGAAGGGGAGCGCGTAGACGTCGGCGACCTGGAAGTCGAGGTCAGCGTCCGTTGCGCGGCGCTGCTCGGCCGCGTGCGCCTCGGCCTCCTCGAGCACCTGCGCCGCGGCGTCGATCCCGATGACTCGCCCGCCGGGGAGGTGGGCCGCCAGGCCGACGGTGATGGTGCCCGGGCCGCAGCCGACGTCGAGCAGGCTCGCCCCCGGGCGGAGGCGGGGGAGGAGGTAGGCCGCCGAGTTCTCCGCGGTCCGTTCCCGGTGGGACCGGAGGACCGCGTCGTGGTGACCGTGCAGGTAGCCCCGCCCCGCGGGCTCGCCGATCTGGGCGTCACGCACCTCCCGCTCCGCGGCCTCGCCGGCCTCGGAGTCACGCACCTCCCGCTCCGCCGGCCCGCTCACCCCGGGTCCGCCCCGCTCCCGGCCCGGTCGCCCTCCCCCTTCCGGTCGCTCTGCACGCCCCGGAGGCCTGTCCATGCGAGCTCGGCAGCCTGGCGCGCGAGTCGTCCCGCTGTGTCGATGGTCACACCGCCATCCGCAACCCAGCGTCGGCTGACCCCCTCGGCCAGCCCCACGAGCCCGTAGGCGAGGGTCTCGCGGTGCCCCTCGTCGAGGTCGACCGAGATCCGCCGACCGATCGCGTTCGCAACGGCCCCCTCGACCCGCGCAACCGCCGCCTGGAACACGGGATCGCGTCGCGGCCCGCTCCCGAAGAGCAACTCGAACGCCGCGCGCTGCTCGGCGACGAAGCGGAAGTAGGCGAGGAAGCCCGCCTCGACCTCCTCGCGGGGCCCACGCGCGGTCGAGGTTGCCGCCGCGAGCCGGCTCATCAGCTGCCCCCCGACGTCGTCCAGGAGCTCGAGGAACAGTGCGCGCTTGGAGCCGAAGTGCTGGTAGAGAACCGGTTTGGAGACGCCGGCCCGCTCCGCGACCTCGTCCATCGACGCGAGCGAGAAGCCCTTCTCCGCGAAGACCGGGAGCGCGGCGTCGAGGAGTTGTCGCCGGCGCGCGGGGCCTGGCATCCGGCCCGTTCGGGCGCTCGGCCGGGAAGCGGGGCTGGGCAGGGAAGCGGGGCTGGGGTGGGGGGCCGACTCGGCCGGGGCCACGGCGTCGGCCATCAGCTCGCCCCGAGGCGGCCAGCGACCGCAGCCGCTCGCGCTCGGGCCCTGTCCGGGGACGACCGCACGCAGGCCAGGGTACCGGCAGGAGGCCGGGCCGTCTCGCTCGGAGGCCGGGCCGTCTCGCTCGGAGGCCGGGCCGTCCCGCTCAGAGGTAGGGCGGGAGGAGGGGAGAGAGGTGCCCGAAGAAGACGAAGAGCGCGAAGAGGACTGCGGGACTGAACGCGGTGTAGACCACCCAGGGCCGCTGGCGGCTCCGGCCGAGGAGCCATGCGCCGAGCCCAACGAGCGCCACGATCGCGCCCCAGAGGATCGCGCCGAGCAGCGTCCCGCCCGGGTTCGCGGCGAGCGACGGGGTGGCGAGGCCGACGGGCGCCTGCGTCTGGGCAGGGGGCGTGCTCGGACCGCCGGCGAGGCGCGTCGTGACGACACGGACCAGGCTGTCGCCCGGCACCGCCCGACCCACCAGGCGCGCCTGGACGACGAGGCGCTGCGCGGCGCTGAAGAGCGGGTTGCACGTCGTGAGCGTCAGCTCCGGGAAGGACGAGGGGGCGAGGACGGAGGTGTCGGTCGGGAGCACGGTGAAGAGCCGGAAGACCCGGTAGCGGAAGCTCCCCTGGCGCGTGGTGATCAGGATCAGGCTGCCGGGATGGAGGTCGTTCAGCCGGTAGAAGGGACCGCTGTAGGTCGTGCGGTGCCCCGCGATGGCTGCGTTTCCCCGCTGGCCCGGGAGCGGGGTGCCGGGGTAGTGCCCGGGCCCCTCCTCGAGGTCGGGGACGCCAACGCCTTGCACGATCGCCTTGTCCACTCCGATGGACGGGATCTGGATGATCCCGACCGCGCTCCCCTCCGGAGGCGGCGGGCCGGCAGGGAGCGCGGCGCTCCCAGCCGTGCTGGCCCCCCCGGCGGCACTCGAGGGGTCGGCTACCCCGCGAGAGGACCCCGCTCCGGTGGCGCGCGACGACTTCCTGGTGCTGGCGGACTGCGCCGTGCGGTCGCCGTGCAGCTCGTGGAGGAACTGGCTGCGCAGAGCGGCCTGCCGGTTCGCCTCGTAGAGCCCGGTGCCCCAGAGCTGGTAGGCGAGGAAGGCGAAGACCAGCAGGCCGAGGGTGACGAGAGAACGGCCCGCCAGCCCCGCGGCGCGAGACCAGAGCACCAGGCGATCCTACCCCTCGGCCTCGACGAGCTTGGCGCCCGGCCGGGTCCGTAGGGTCGCCGTGGATGGGTGCCCGCACGATCGGCACCAGGGTCCGCCCGCATGGTCGCTGCGGGGGTCCGCCCCTAACATTGCGATGGTTCTCTATGGCCTCTGCCATCCTCCTCCAGCAGGCGATCGCCCTCGCGGGGCGCTTTCCCGCCCTCGCCGGCGTCGACCTCGCGGTCGACGAAGGGGAGCTGATCCTCCTCAGCGGGAGTAACGGCGCGGGCAAGACCAGCTTGCTCCGGCTCTGTGCCGGCCTGCTCGAGATCCACTCCGGTCGAGCCTCGGTCCTCGGTCACGACCTGCGCCGGGAGCGGCGCGCGATCCGGTCGCGGGTGGGCTACCTGGCGCATTCCAGCCATCTCTACGACGACCTGACGGTCGAGGAGAACGTTCGCTTCGCCGCGCGGGCGGGGCGCGTCGGGCTCCACACGGTCGAGCCCGCCCTCGAGCGCCTCGGGCTGGCGGGGAGGCTCCGGACGCTCCCGCTCAGCCGCTGCTCGGCGGGGCAGCGTCGCCGGGCATCGCTTGCGGCACTGCTCGTACGCCAGCCCGAGCTCTGGCTCCTCGACGAACCGCACGCCGGTCTCGACGCCGACGGCCGTGACCTGCTGGACGGCCTGCTGGTCGAGCTCCGGGCGCACGGCGCCACTCTGGTCGTCGCGTCGCACGAGCCGGAGCGCGTCTGGCCGCTCGGCGCGCGCTGGTTGGTCATGGCGGGTGGCCGGCTGCGCCCTGCGGCCAGTGGCGCTCCGGCTGGGGGTGGGCTCTCGGCCAGTGGCGCGGCCGGTGCTACCGGGTCCGAACCGGCGAGGGGATTCGGGTTGGTGGCCCGCGGTCCCGCGGCCACACGTGGGGAGCCCGTCCATGTGGCGTGACGCCCTCCTCGTGGCGCAGAAGGACCTGCGCGTCGAGCTCCGTTCCCGCGTCGCGACCAACCAGGTCGTGCCCTTCGCACTGGTCGTGCTGGTGCTCTTCGCGTTCGCGCTCGATCCGTCCACCGGCCTGCTCCGCCAGGCGGCGCCGGGGCTGTACTGGGTGGCGGTCTGCTTCGCGGCCGTGCTCGCGACCCAGCGCAGCTTCTCGCTCGAGCCGGGAGGAGACGCCCTGCGCTGCAGTGGGCTCGACGCGGCAGGGGTGTTCCTGGGTAAGGCCATCGCGGTCGCCCTCCAACTCGCGTTGCTCCAGGCGGTCCTCACCGCCGGGGTCGTCGTGCTGTACGGCGTCTCGCTCCGGGGCGGGATCATCCTCCTCGGGGCGGGGCTCGCGACCACGGTCGGGCTCGCGGCCGCGGGTGTGCTCTACGGGCTGCTCACCGGCGGCATCCAGGTTCGCGAGACGCTCCTCCCGCTGCTCCTGCTCCCGGTGCTCGCACCCGTGCTCCTCTCCGCCACGCGGGTCTGGTCGGCGGCGCTCG
>JAJYGM010000571.1 GCA_021785095.1 Actinomycetes bacterium | reverse complement strand
CCGCGACCGTCCCGATCGCGCCCTCCAGGTTGCTCCGGTCGAGCGCGGAGGCGACGACGTGCGCAGAACCGGGAGGGGTCCTGAGCACGACCAGGTCACCCGATCGCGCGGACTCGACGACCCACTCGGAGAGGACTCGTCGGAGGTGGTCCTCGGGCAGGGCCTGCTCGAAGGGGAGCTCGGGGATCGCATAGGCCACCTCCCCCCCACCGAGGCGGACCTTGACGGCGCCGAGCTCCTCGAGGTCCCGAGAGACCGTGGCCTGCGTGGCCAGGAACCCCTCGGCAGCGAGCAGCTCGAGGAGGTGGGTCTGGCTGGAGACGACGCTCGACTCGAGCAGCCGGACGATGCGATGCTGACGCTGGTTCTTCGCCACCTTCACCTCGGCGCCACACCTCCCCACGCCGCCAGGCGGTTCTCCGCCACGCTCATCTCGGCTCCACCCCTCCCAGCCACGCGAGGAGACCGACCATCGCCGCCCTGCGCAGTGCTGCCTGCTCGAACACCACCGACGCCGTGCCCTCGAGGACGTCCTCCGAGATCTCCTCGCCCCGGTGCGCCGGCAGGCAGTGCAGCACGATCGCACCTGGTGCCGCGGCGGCGAGGACCGACCCGTCGAGCGTGAAGCCTGCGAACGCCTGCCGGCGGCGAGCGTTCTCCGCTTCCTGGCCCATCGACGTCCACACGTCGGTGTAGAGCGCGTCCGCGCCCGCTGCGGCCTCGTGCGGGTCGTCGAGGCACACCGGTGCCGCCCCGAGCTGCCCGGCCCGCTCGACGAGCTCCTCCGACAGCCCGAAACCGGCCGGTGCCGCCACCGTCACCTGCAACCCCGTGAGCGCGCCCGCCAGCACGAGGGATCGGCAGACGTTGTTCGCGTCGCCGACATAGGTGAGCCGGCGCCCCGCGAGCTCGCCGAGGTGGCGACGGAGCACGAGGAGGTCTGCGAGCACCTGGGCCGGGTGCCCGGCGTCCGACAGCAGGTTCACCACCGGCACGGGCTGACCGGCGCCGTCCAGTGCAGCCGCCATCTCGACGAGGGTTCCGTGCCGTCGCACGCGTGCGCCGATGACAGCGTGGTAGCCGGCGAGCACCCGCGCCACGTCGGCGGCCGGCTCGCGCACACCGAGGCCGACCTCCGCACCGACCGCGCTCACCGGGTGGCCCCCGAGCTCGGAGACGGCGACCTCGGTGGCGTGGCGCGTCCGCAGCGAGGGGTGCTCGAACAGCAGTGCCACCCCTCGACCCTCGAGAACCTGCGGCAGCGCGGACTCGGCCGCGAGCGTGAGGACGGCCTCGAGCTCCTCGCGGTCGAGGTCGTCGATCTCGAGGAAGTGCCGGACGCCCCTGGGGCCGCGCCGCGGCGCCCACGCGGTCACGCGACCTCCCCCGCCGGCGCGAGCAGGCGCTCGCTCACCCCGGGAAGACCCGACGGTGGCCGCAACAGCGGGGGTGGCCCACCCTCGAGCACCGCCGCCAGCACCGCGACCGCCTGCTCCAGCTCGTCCGGCTCGACGACGAGCGGTGGCGCGAGACGGAGCACCTGCGCTGCCGGGGCATTCACCACGAGCCCCGCCTCGAGACACCGGCGTGCGACCTCGGCGGCACTCCCGCAGGATGGGTCCAGCACCACCCCGAGGAGCAGCCCCCGCCCCCGGACGGCAGCCACGCCGGGCAGGGCCGCGAGCGCCGTCGCGAGCTCCCGGCCGAGGTGCTCGGCCCGCTCCGGCGCGTCCAGGGCCTCCAGCGCGTCGAGCACCGCCAGCGCCGTTGCGGCCGCGAGGGGTTGGCCGCCGAACGTGCTGCCGTGGTCGCCGGGTCGGAACGCGGCCGCCACCTCGGTCCGCGCCCAGCAGGCCCCGATCGGCATGCCGTTGCCGAGCGCCTTGGCCATCGTGACGACGTCCGGTAGGACCGCCTCGTGCTCGAAACCCCACCACCGGCCGGTGCGCCCCAGGCCGGTCTGGACCTCGTCGACGACGAGGAGGGCACCGGTCTCGTCACAGCGGCGCCGAAGCCCGGTGAGCCAGCCATCCGGCGGGACCACGACGCCCGCCTCACCCTGGATCGACTCGACGACGACCGCGGCAACCGTCTCGTCGATCGCCGCCTCCCACGCGGCGAGGTCGCCGTAGGGGAGGTGCTCGAAGCCCCCCGGGAGCGGCGCGAACGCGGCGGCCTTCTCGGGCTGGCCGGTCGCTGCGAGCGCGCCGAACGTGCGACCGTGGAAACCCCCGAGCGCCGAGAGGATACGCGACCGCGCTGGCCCGCCACGACGGCGCGCCAGCTTGAGCGCGCACTCGTTCGCCTCGGCACCGGAGTTGGCGAAGAACACCCGCCCGCCCGCCGGGACGCCACCCCCCACGAGCCGGTCGAGCCGGGCGGCAAGCGCCGGTCCGGGCTCGGTCTCGAACAGGTTCGAGACGTGCCAGAGGCGCTCGGCCTGGTCCCGCAGGCCGCTCACGAGCGCCGGGTGGCAGTGCCCGAGTGACGTGACGGCGATCCCCGAGAGCAGGTCGAGGTACGGCCGGCCGGCATCGTCCACGAGCCAGGCGCCTCGACCCGAGACGAAGCGCACCTGCGGCGGCGCGTAGGTCGGCATCAACACCTCGCCGGCACGCGCCGCCGTCCCCGGCTCGCCACCGGCCGCCCGGTCGGCAACCGCCGACCCGCCGACGGCCTCGACACCGGCCCCCGGTCCTGCGCCGAGGCCCGTCGGAACCGTCCCCGTCGCGCGCACCATCGTCCCGATCCCCTCGTCCGTGAAGATCTCGACGAGCAGGGCGTGGGGAATGCGCCCGTCCACGAGGTGCACGCTGCCCACCCCGCTCGTAAGGGCCGCCAGGCTGGCGGTCGCCTTCGGTCGCATCCCGCCGACCAGGCTCCCGCCCTCGAGCAGGGCCTCGAGCTCGGCTGCCCCGAGCTGGCGGCGGAGCGTCGCAGGATCTGCGGGGTCCGTCCGGATCCCCTCCACGTCGGTGAGGAAGACGAGCTTGGCCGCGCCGAGCGCCCCGGCGAGCGCACCCGCAACGACGTCGGCGTTGATGTTGTAGGCCTGGCCCGTCGCGTCGGCACCGATCGTCGCGACGACCGGCACGATCCCCTCGGCGAGCAGGCGGGTGAGGATCGTCGGGTCGACGGCCTCGACCTCGCCGACGAAGCCGAGTCCACCGGGGTGCGCGCTCGCCCGGATGAGCCCGGCGTCCTCGCCCGAGATCCCGACGGCGACCGGGCCGTGGACGTTGAGCGCGGCGACCAGCTCGCGGTTGACCTTGCCGACGAGGACCATGCGCGCGATGTCGAGCGTCTCGGCGTCCGTGACCCGCATCCCGTCGACGAACACGGGGTCCTTGCCCACCCGTCGCATCCAGGCGCCGATCTGCGGCCCGCCACCGTGGACGACGACCGGCCGGAGCCCGACGGACGCCAGCAGCACGACGTCAGCAGCGAAACCAGCGAGCCCCGCCGGGCCGCCGCCTGCCTCGAGGGCCGCGCCCCCGTGCTTGATGACGACGGTCGAACCGCGCCAACGCCGTAACCACGGGAGTGCCTCCGCGAGAACCGAGGCCTTGAGGGCGGCCGGGGAGCCGCCGGGACCGACCGTGGGGGCGGTCACGACGTCGTCGCATTCAGCTCGACGTACGCCGCGGACAGGTCGGTGGTGCGCACCCGGGCCGAACCCTCACCGAGGCCGAGGTCGGCCTCGATCCGGATGTGCCTCCCGGCCAGGTGGGCGGCGACGGCGCCGGCGTCGTGGCCCTTGGCCTCCCCGCGCTCGCAGACCGCGACGCCACCGTAGGACACCCGCACCCGCTCCAGCTCGAAGCCGATGCCTGCCGCGCCGAGCTCGGACACGATCCGCCCCCAGTAGGGGTCGGCGCCGTGGAGCGACGCCTGCACGAGCTGGCTCTCGGCAACCCGGCGTGCACCGCGGGCGGCCTCCGCGTCGTCGAGCGCACCGCACACCACGATCTCGGCCACCTTGGTCGCCCCCTCCGCGTCGTCGGCCATCTGCGCCGCCAGGTCCTCGCACGCCTCGGTGAGGGCGCGCTCGAGCGCAGTCGGCTCGACGCTCGCGCCCCGGCCGTTCGCGAGCGCCACGACCGTGTCGTTCGTCGAGCAGCAGCCGTCGACCGAGAGCTCGTTGAAGCTCCGGTCCACCGCCGCCCTGAGCGCGCTCGCCAGGACCTCGGGCGAGACTGCCGCGTCGGTGGTGAGCACGGCGAGCACGGTCGCCATCGCCGGTGCGAGCATGGCCGCCCCCTTCGCCATCCCTCCGACCACGAAACCGGCCCCCCGCGCCAGCGTCGTCTTCGCGCGCGTGTCCGTCGTGCGGATCGCCTCGGCGGCGAGCGCCCCCGCCTCGGGCGTCGCCTCCAGTGCCGCCACGGCGAGGGGCACGCCGGAGCGGAACGGAGCAAGGGGGAGCGGAACGCCGATCAGGCCGGTCGCGCAGACGAGCACCGATGCCGGCGCGAGCCCGAGGGCCTCGGCGACCAGGCCGCACGCACCCTCGGCGGTCTCGAGTCCGCCACGGCCCGTGGCCGCGTTCGCGTTCCCCGAGCTGAGCAGCACCGCGCCGGCGCGCCCGCCGCTCGTCTGGAGGTGCTCCCGGCTCACGCGAACGGGTGCCGCTGCCGCCCGGTTGGTGGTGAAGGTGGCGGCGGCCGCGACCGGCTCCCGATCCACCGTCGCGACGAGCGCGAGGTCGAGTGCGTCCTCTCCCTTGATGCCCGCCGACACGCCGGCCGCGACGAAGCCGGGCGGCGCGGTCACCGTCACGGTGCCACCCCCACGCAGGTGAGCCCCGTCTCCTCTGGCAGTCCGAGAACGAGGTTCGCGCACTGCAGCGCCTGCCCCGCCGCACCCTTGCCGAGGTTGTCGAGCGCCGAGAGCACGACCGCCCACCCGGTCCGCTCGTCGACCATCCCGTCGAGCAGCGCCATGTTCGTCCCCGCGGTGGCCTTCGTCGACGGTGGCTGCGCCGACACGGCGACGAAGCGCGAGTCGTCGTAGACGCGGGACAGCTCGCCGGCAACGGTCTCGGTCGTACAGCCCGGGACCGCCCGCGCGTAGCAGGTCGCGAGGATTCCTCGGGACATCGGCGCCAGGTGCGGGGTGAAGAGGAGCTCTGCGCCGATCGTCTGTTGCATCTCCGGCGTGTGCCGGTGCCGGAGGAGGCCGTACGCGCGGAAGTCCTCGGCGACACTCCCGTAGAGGGACTCGACCTTGGCCTCCCGACCTGCGCCGGAGACGCCACTTGCGGCGTCGACGACGATACCGCTCCGCTCGACGAGGCCCGAGGCGACGAGCGGGGCCAGCGCCAGCGCCGCGGCGGTCGCATAACAGCCGGGAACGGCCACGAGGCGGGCACCGGCGAGGGCGCGCCCGGCGAGCTCCGGGAGCCCGTAGACCGCCGAGGCGAGGAGGGTCGGCGCCGGATGGGAGAAGCCGTACCAGCGCGGGTAGTCCTCGGGATCTCGGAGCCGGAAGTCCGCGGAGAGGTCGACCACGTGCTCGACCTGCTCGAGGAGGCTCGGCACGAGCTTGGCCGCCTCCCCCGACGGAAGTGCCAGGAATGCGAGGCGCGCCTCCTCGGGAAGCCCTCCGTCCAGCGGGTCGAACCGTCGGCTGGCGTACGCGCCGGCGAGGTGGGGGTGCACGTCGGCCACTTCTCTCCCCTCGCCGGCTCGAGCCCCGAGGAAGACGGGTTCGAGCACGGAGTGGCCGGCGAGGAGGCGGAGCAGCTCGCCTCCCGCGTACCCCGTCGCGCCGAGCACGGCGACGGGTATGCGAGGGGGCGCAGGCGAGGCCGGATCAGAGCTCACTGCATGACCATACGTCGTCGTGCATATCAATGCAACCCCAGCCATGTGCGCGCCGGGTGGGCGCCGTCACCTTCCGCCGGCGCGTCGTGCGCCGTAGGCTGCCCGCGTGACCTCCTGGGTCGACCCAGACGAGCAGGCTCTCGCAGACCACCTCCTCCGGGGGGTCCCGGGCCTGCGGGAATGCTGTGAGATCGAGGCATGCTCGACCTCATCGACCTGGCCCGGACCGCTGGTGCCGCTGCGGGTGAGCCCGGATGGGGCTCCCCTTGCGCCCCGCCGAGAGCCGTCCGCTGGCAACGGGGAGCGGTCTGCGGCCGGCTGGCCCCCGAGCGGCAGCGGCCACTTCGACCGTGAAGGGACGTGGCCACTCGGCTTGGTCCTGGATGCGCTGGCCGAGCTCGTCGCGTCCACCGCCAGTGGCCGACGGCCCGCGCTCTTCCGCGTGGTCGCCCCCTTGCTCGAGCAGGCCGCCGGGGCTCCCGAGACCGAGGATGCGATCCGTTACGGCCTCCTCCAACGCCTGCCCGAACCGGACTGCGCGCTGCTCGCCGAGGCCGCCGAGCCGGCGCTCTGGGCAAGCATCCGGGCCCTTGCCGGCGACACCGAGCCCAGTGCGGGCGCATCCCCGGCGCTGGGCGGCGCCTGACGCCGGCGGCGCCTGGAGCAGACCGCCCCACGGCGAGCCCCCGGGCCAGTCCGGGCTGCTCAGCTGCTCAGCTGCTCACCTGCTGAGTGTGGCCAGCCCGCCCGCTTCGGCTGCCGCGACGCAGCGGCTCCGCGGCTCAGCTCCGGAGTGTGGCCAGCCCGCCCGCTTCGGCTGCCGCGACGCAGCGGCTCCGCAGCTGCGCCAAGTCCTCCTCGCCGAGCGTCCGATCCGGCGCCGCCACTCGCAGCCGCCAGGCC
>JAJYGM010000352.1 GCA_021785095.1 Actinomycetes bacterium | reverse complement strand
CCGCCCGGTGACGACGATGTCCGCCCCCTTCGCGAGCGCCTCCGCGATCCCGTAGCCACCGAGATAGGCGTTGGCCGTGATCATCTGGCGCTCGCCGATCGACTCCCCGGTGTCGAGGTTGCGCATCTCGTGACCCGCCTCCCGCAGGTCGGCGAGCCTGCCGAGCAGGTCGTCGCCCTCGACGTAGGCGACGACGGGCTCTAGACCGAGACGACCCGCGAGGTCCTCCACGCGCTCGGCGAGGCGTGCCGGCGTGAGGCCGCCGGCGTTCGACACGACCTTGATGCCGCGGTCGAGGCAGGTGCCCATGACCTGCTCCATCTGGGTCAGGAAGGAGCGGGCGTAACCGGCAGCAGGGTCCTTCATCTGGTTCTTGGCGAGGATCAGCATCGTGAGCTCGGCGAGCCAGTCGCCCGTCAGGACGTCGATCGGGCCGCCGTTCACCATCTCCTCGGCGGCTGTGAGCCGGTCTCCGTAAAAACCGCTGCAGTTCGCCACCCGCAGCGCCTCCGCACCGCTCCCACTCGCCATCTCAGGCATGCTCCCGCGTCTCGTGCGCCTCGATCGCCACGAGGATGTCTCCGCTCGCCACCTGCGCGCCGGGCGCGGTGTGCACTGCCCGGACCGTGCCGGCGAAGAGCGCGGTGATGCGGTGCTCCATCTTCATCGCCTCGACGACGACGAGGAGCGTCCCAATCTCGACGACGTCGCCGACGTCGGCATGGACAGACAGCACGGTGCCCGGCATCGGCGCCACGAGCGCACCCTGTGACTCCGGAGTCTCCGGCTCGGGGAAGCGGGAGCGCTCGTGGAGCTCGACCCAGGCGCCGTCGTCGAAGCTCACGACGGTGCGGTTCCCCGCCAGGCGATCGACTCGTATGGCCGGCCTCAGGCCGTCGACGACGAGGCCGGACTCACGGCGCTCGACGATGTGGTCCGACTCGCTGTTCTCGCCGGCACCGTCTGACACTGTGACGGCGTATCGACCGTCCCGCCGGCGGGCGTAGTCGACCGCCAGGTCGCTGTCCGAGCCGTCGACCCGGAAGACCCGGCGTTGTGGCGGCATGGCGCTGATGCGCCACCCGCTCGGCAGGCTTGTGAGGTGGCGGCGCTCGGCGAGCGATGCGACCTCGGCGGCGAGGGCTGCAGCCACGCCAGCGAGCCGCACGTCGTCTCGCGCCGGGCGGAGCCGGGTGGCGACGAAGCGCTCCTCGAGGAATGCCGTCGTCGTGTCGCCGGCGAGGAAAGCCTCGTCACCGAGGATCGAGATCAGCTGGTCCCGGTTCGTCCTGAGCCCGAGGACGCTCGTTCCGGCGAGGGCGAGAGCGAGGCGCGCGGCGGCCTCCCGGCGCGACGGCGCGTGCGCGATCACCTTGGCGAGCATCGGGTCGAACTCGATCCCGACGACAGAGCCGGTCGCGATGCCAGAGTCCACTCGGACGAACGGGTCGGTGGCTGGCCGCCAGAGCTCGACGGTGCCTGCGACCGGCAGGTAGCCGTGCTCGGGGTCCTCGGCGTACAGCCGCGCCTCGATGGCGTGACCTTCGATGCGAAGGTCGCCCTGGTCGAACGAGAGCGGCTCTCCCTCGGCCACGAGCAGCTGCTCGCGGACGAGGTCGAGTCCCGTGATCGCTTCTGTGACGGGATGCTCGACCTGGAGGCGGGTGTTCACCTCGAGGAAGAAGAAGCGTCCGTCCTCTGCCAGCAGGAACTCCACCGTCCCGGCGTTCGTGTAGCCGAAAACCTTCGCGATCCGGAGGGCGGCCTCGCCCATCGTCTCGCGCAGCCCCTCGTCGACGACGCTCGAGGGTGCCTCCTCGATGACCTTCTGGTGCCGTCTCTGGATCGAGCACTCGCGCTCGAAGCAGTGGACGAGGTTGCCGTGGCTGTCGCCGAAGATCTGCATCTCGACATGGCGAGCCCGCTCGACGTACGGCTCGAGGAAGACGCGCTCGTCGCCGAAAGCAGACCTCGCCTCCCGGCGGGCGGCGCCGAGAGCGTCGTCCAGGTCCTCGCGGCGACGGACGATCCGCATCCCCTTGCCTCCGCCGCCTGCTGCCGCCTTGATGATCACGGGAAGGGCCACGAGGTGCTCGTCCGGCGCCGCCATCAGCACGGGGACACCGGCCGCGGCGGCGGCTTCGCGTGCGGTGATCTTGTCCCCGAGCGCTTCGATCGCGTCGGGCGGCGGCCCGACGAAGACGAGCCCCGCTCCCTCGACCGCCCGGGCGAAGGAGGCGTTCTCGGAGAGGAAGCCATAGCCGGGATGGATGGCGTCCGCTCCGACCCGCCGGGCCGCTTCGATGAGCGCCGACTGGTCGAGGTAGGTCTCGGCTGCGGTGCGGCCTGCCAGGGCGACGGCGGTGCCGGCTTCGGCGACGAACGGCGCCGACGCGTCGCTCTCGGCGAAGGCCACGGCCGTCGTCATCCCCATCGCATGAGCGGTGCGGATGACGCGTCGGGCGATCTCGCCGCGGTTGGCGACGAAGAGGCGCCGGATCACAGCCGGAACACCCCGAAGTTGCGGGCCCCCTGCACGACGTTGGAGTGGCATGCGGACAGGGCCATGCCGACGGCGTGGCGGGTGTCCCGCGGGTCGATGACGCCGTCGTCGACCACGCGGCCCGTGGCGTACATGGCGAGGGAGGCCCGCTCTGCCATCTGCTCGACGAAGGCTGTGCGCATCTCCTCGGCGGCCTCGTCGATCTCCTCGCCGCGCCGCGCCGCCTGCTGGCGGCGGACGATGGACATGACGCCGGCCATCTGGCGCGGCCCCATCACGGCGATCTTCGCCGTCGGCCAGAGGAAGACGAAGCGGGTGTCGAAGGCACGCCCGCCCATGCCGTAGTTCCCGGCGCCGTAGCTCGCGCCGAGGATGACGGTGATGTGCGGCACCGTCGAGTTCGAGAGCGCGTTGATCATCTGGCTCCCGTGCTTCACGATGCCGCCGCGCTCGTAGTCCCGGCCGACCATGTAGCCCGTGATGTTCTGCAGGAACAGGAGCGGCGTGTCGATCTGGTTGCACAGCTGGATGAACTGCGCCGCCTTCTGCGAGGAGTCGGAGAACAGCACGCCGTTGTTGCCGAGCACGCCGACCGGGAACCCGTGGATGGACGCCCAGCCGCACACGAGCGTCGACCCGTAGAGGGGCTTGAACTCTTCGAAACGGCTGCCGTCGACGACCCTCGCGATCACCTCGCGCACGTCGAGGGGAGCCCGGAGATCGGGTGAGACGAGGCCGAGGAGCTCCTCGGGGTCGTGCAGCGGGTCGTCCGGCCGCTCGGTCGGCCCGGGACCGAGCTTTCGCCAGTGGAGGTGAGCGATCACGTCACGGGCCATTCGGATGGCCTCGTGCTCGTCGTCGGCGAGGTAGTCGGCGAGGCCGCTCACGGCGGCGTGCATCTCGGCTCCGCCGAGCTCCTCGTCGTCGGAGTCCTCGCCTGTCGCCATCTTCACGAGCGGCGGACCACCGAGGAACACCTTCGCCTGGCGCTTGACGAAGATGTTGTAGTCCGACAAGCCGGGCTGGTACGCGCCTCCGGCCGTGGAGCTGCCGAAGACGACCGACACCGAGGGGATCCGCAGACCCGAGAGCTCGGTGATGTCGTGGAAGATGCTGCCGGTCTCAGAGAAATGGCCCATGTTCGCCCGCAGAGCCGCTTCCGGGTCGCCTCCCCCGCCGCCGCCACCACGTAGGTCGCCGCCGGCCGACTCCACGAACTGCACGTACGGGAGGCGGTTCTCGCGGGCGACCTGGATCCCGCGCTCGATCTTGCGGTAGGCCACGGCGGTCATCGCGCCGCCGAGCACGGTCGGGTCGTTGCCGAGCACGACGCACTCGGTGCCCGACACGAGGCCGATGCCGAGCAGCAGGCCGCCTCCGACGGCGTAGTTCGTCGCGTTGCCGGCGAGAGCAGAGAGCTCGAGCCAGGGAGAATCAGGATCGAGGAGGAGCCCGACCCGTTCGCGCACGGGCAGCTTGCCGCGGCTGCGAAGGCGCGCGGTCGAGTCCGGACCGCCTCCGGCCTCCGCCTCCTCGAGCAGCCTGCGGAGCTCCGCCAGCATCTCGCGCATGGCCGAGTCGTTCGCCTGGAACTCCTCGCTCGCCGTGTCGAGTGAGGACCTGAGGACCGGCACCTCGCCCGCTCAGCCGTTCCGGAGCCCGGGAACGGCGAGCCCGGGCTCCCTCCCCGCGCCGGCCGGTCCGGCGAACGCCTGAGCGATCGCGAGCCAGCGGGTGGCGGCCGGACCCTGTGCCCGCACGTCCGTGTCGTCAAGATGGCGTCGCTGGGTCACGACGAGCGCGAACCCGAGCGCGCTGCCGGTGATGCGGTCGGCGGCCTCTTCGGGTCCCCATGCCCAGATCGCGCCGTTTGGCGCGACGACCTCGACCCGGACCGGGGTGGCGTCGTCCTCGACTCCGTGCACGGCGTGCGCATAGGCCCGAGCGGCCACACCGAGGTGGCAGATGTGCCGGAGGCGGTCGCTCACGCACGGCGGGAGGCCGATGGCGTCGCGGATGTCCTGGCCGTGTGCCCAGGTCTCCATCAGCCGGGCAGTGATGAAGCTGGCAAGGCCGAGGGGTGGTCCGTACCAGGGCACGCGAACGGAGGGCTCGGCAGCGCCTGCGGCGTCGACGAGGTCGACCCGTCCCGTGCGCCAGTGCTCGAGCAGCTCTTGCGGCTCCACCTCACGACCGAGCGCGATGTCGGGGGTCGGCCCGAGCTCGCCCGCGAACAGCGCCCGCTTGTGCTCCTCGAACCGCTCCGGGTTGACGAGGGCGAGAGCGGCCGAGGCGTCGAAGTAGGTCAGGTGGCTGATCTGGTCGCGGATCGCCCATCCCTCGGCAGGAGTCGGTGTCACCCACTCCTCGGGCTCGATGTCAGTGACCACGGCGTCGAGCTCCTCGTGTTCGGCCACCAGGTCGGGCAGCAGCCCCTCGACGCCCGTCATCGCTCGACTCGCCATCTCATGCATGTGATCCTTGCGCGAGAGCGGCATGCTCTGCCAGGGGCCATCGCCTCTCGCCCTACGGTGGATCGTGATGCCCACACGAAAAGTCGTCCTCACCACCGGCGCCACCTCCGGGATCGGCCTCGAGACGGCGATCGAGCTCGCGAAGCGTGGCTTCGACTCGGTGGGCACGTACCGCTCCGAGCACAAGCTCGAAGCGCTGCAGGGAGCTGCACACGGCGCCGGCGTGTCGGTGCACGCCGTGCGGCTCGACGTGACAGACGCCGAAGCCTGTGCAGAGGTCATCGACGAGGTGGTCGACGCTCACGGGTCCCTTTACGGGCTCGTGAACAACGCCGGCTTCGGGCTTCGTGGCGCGGTCGAGGACACCTCGGAGGACGAAGCGCGAAAGATCCTCGAGACGATGGTCCTCGCACCGGCACGGCTCTGCCGGCTGGCGCTTCCCCACCTACGTGCCGCAGGGGGCGGCCGCATCGTCAACATCTCCTCGATCTACGGCCGCACCACGACGCCGTTGTCGGGCTGGTACCAGGCTGCCAAGCACGCTCTCGAGGGGCTCAGCGACGCGTTGCGGGCCGAGGTCGGGGGCGACGGCGTTCACGTGATCCTCGTGGAGCCGGGAGGGTTCCGGACCGAGATCTGGGAAGAGCAGGTGATAGCGAGCCCGAGCGAGCGCTACCGCACGGCGTACGAGCGTGTGCACAAGGCGATCCAGCTGGCTGCTCCGCTGCTCGGCGACCCGGCCGCCTGCGCGCGGGTGATCGCAGGGGCGTTGCAGGCGAAGATCCCCCGGGCGCGCTACCTCGTCGGCCCGGACGCGTACCTGGCGGCGGCGGTGTTGCCGCTCACGCCTCCCGCTGTGAAGGACCGGATCGCCCGGGCGGTGCTCGGGCTCTGAGGTTCGCCGTGCTCACCGGGTCGGGCAGGAGCCGCGAGCCCGCCGAGAGGCGAACTAGACAGGAGGCGTGAGCTGGGCCGCCTTCGGCAAGACGTTCGTGACGCTGTTCGTCGTGATGGACCCGATCGGCACGGCACCGGTGTTCCTGTCCCTCACTCGCGAGCAGCCGCACCGCCAGGCACAGAGGGCCGCGCTCGCCGCATCGCTTGCCGCCATGGCCGTCGTGCTCGTGTTCGCCCTCTTCGGGCAGGTGGTCCTCAACTACCTGCACGTGTCGCTCGCGAGCCTGTCGATCGCCGGCGGGTTGCTGCTCGTGCTCGTCGCCCTCGAGATGCTCCAGGGCCACGGGACGCCGCCCGAGGGCGAGGGCGGGATCGCGCTCGTTCCGCTTGCGACGCCGCTCCTCGCCGGACCGGGCGCCATCGCGACGGTGATGGTGCTCGTGCGCCAGCAGCCGGGCGTCGGGGCGCACGTCGGGGTGTACCTCGGCATCCTCGCGACGGTCGTCGTGATCGCGCTCGTCTTCCTCATCGCGGAGCAGCTCGCGACATGGATCCCGTCGGCCGCGCTGCACTTCCTCACCCGGATCTTCGGTTTCCTGCTCGCCGCCATCGCCGTCCAGCTCGTCGTCGACGGGGCGACTGCCCTTGCCCACTGAACGGGTTCCTCTCGACAGCGCGGAGGGGCGGTAGGGTCGCCGCCTATGGCTCGCACGGCAGTGGTGACGGGGGCCTCGAGCGGTATCGGGGCCGCGACGGCAAGGTTGCTCGCAGCGCACGGGTTCGAGCTCGTGCTCGGGGCGCGCCGGGTCGATCGAATCGAGACCCTTGCGGCCGAGCTCGCGCTCGAGCGCGATGGTGGCGCCACGGCACGGGCGCGCCGGCTCGACGTCGCCGATCCGGCCTCGGTGGACG
>JAJYGM010000147.1 GCA_021785095.1 Actinomycetes bacterium | reverse complement strand
AAGGGCAGCCGCTCGCTCAATGTCGTGGGCGATGACCTGGGTACCGGGTCCAGCGGCGAACGCCTGGACCTCCAGCCGGCGCGAGAACAGGTAGTGGAAGGTGTTGGCAGCGATTGCTTGCCCGGTCGGCACCAGGGCCGCCCCGGAGGGCTCGAGTTCTTCCTCCAACAGGAGTTGAAGCGGGTGGTCGCCTCTTTCGAGCATCCCGGTGCAGAAGCGACACTCGCAGTACAGGGCCGAGTAGGCCTCGGGCTCAAGGGGCCGGCCACACGCGCCGGCATCGGGGAATCCCATCGTGTGGCGGACGCCGGGGACGTAGGTGCGCCGCGACCGTCGCCGGGCCCGACTCTGCTGGGGCGATTCGCCCGAGTCTACCCACCCCAGATGGTGGCATACCCCAGCCATGCCGACGGTGGAGAGAGCGGCGGCGGTATATCCCAGCTGCACCTGCATCACCGGCACGCCACCAGCAGCCAGGTCCCGAATCGCCCCCACGAGGACCCGCAGAGCCTCCGGCGTCGAAACCAGCCAATCCTCGGTGACCCAGGGCGTCCAGACGAGGTAGCCGCGGACACCATCCCGCGCCACCGACCGCAGAAGCGCTTCGACGTCCGCTGGGTTCAGGCGCGCTTTTGGAATGACCACGGTTGCCACGACCGGCTCCCCGGCGGCGGCGGCCGCCGCCTCTACCAGGATTGCGTTGACACGGTCGACGGCCTCGGAGTCGGGCACCAGTGCCGGCGCCAGGATGCGACTCGGTCTGAGTTCACGGGCCAGACTCTCATCGAGCAGGTCCAGCTGGCACGGGAGATTAAGGCGCTGCCTCTGGTAGTGGACGACGTTGGCGGCGATGCGCTCCCAGTCGGACCGCTCGGTCACGGTCTCCAGCGCCGGGCCCTCTCCGAGGGGGACTCGGGTCCCGTCCGCGTAATGGGTCGCCAGGCGACGGAAGTTGCGCTTCAGCTCCCCCCTCTCGTTCTGCCACCAGGCAGGGACCTGGAAGCGCCAGAGCATGGGGTCCACCATGTAGCGATATCCGGTCGTGCGCAGGTGCGCCGAGGTTCTCTCCGGACTGTTCTCGAGCTGGTTCGCATTGAGGAGCAGCTCGTCGCACATGCCCGCCGCTAGGAACGGAAGATCTTCAGTCCGACGGATTCTCACGTAGTGGACCAACGAAGGCTCTGCGGTCACCTCAAGTCCCCCGTTGGTGGCGACGCGATGCGACCTCGGCCTTGATCAATGACCTCTCCGTCATCTCGGGGAACCTCTCGTAGACGCGCTCCAGCAGGTCGCCCTTGTCCCAATCCTGGCGCAAGGCCTGAACCCTGGCATGGAGCCGCTCGTACTCGGGGCTGGACTGGCGTAGGCGCCTGGCCCGCTGGCGTCCCGCCGTGCTGAGTTGAAAGACTTCAGGCTCGCGGCCGCCGCGCGGCCCGGAGCGCCTCGAGACCACGGCCATCATCTGATCGAATGTCGGCGGGGACGCCAGCGCGGCGTCGCCCGGGTCTCCGGTCAGGAAGCCGTTCGCGCGGAGAGCTTCCGCGCTGTCGATGACCTTCTCGTCGAACGGGCCATAGTTGTAGGCGTAAACGGTGGATGACCCCTGATCCAGCTCCTGTTGGATCACGAACAGCAGCTTCTGCAGCCGAGTTCTCCCTCGGACCGCGTCGTGGTCAGCTCCATCGCCGTCCAGAAGCAGGAGCATCAGTTCCCTCAGGCTGAGACGTGGCAAGGAAGCGGGTCCCGACAGCTCGCGCCTGAGGCTCGATCTAACCCATTGGCGAGCCAACTGATGGTACGACCTGCGGGCACCATCTGAAACGCGCTTCAGCTCGTCAAGCAGCTCCGGCTCCATCTTGAGGTTCAGCTGCTCAGCGGACCGAACCGTCTCCAGATCCTCGATCTGGTCCGCGGCCGTAGGCAGCTCTCCCGCCCGCAAGCCGTCCACAATCCAGGATCGGGCCAGGGCGTGGTATGGAAGTGACTTCGACCGAGCCACCCGGCGAAGCGCGCCAAGCGTCCCGGCCGGCACCCGCAGAGTGATCTGGGCGGCCTTGGTACGCCGGTACACAAGGTCTGGGGCCTTGGGCAGCTGGTCCCACCTCTCCCCCCAGTCCTCGTCCAGGAGCCGCTCGTGCGCGTCCAAGTCAGCCATTGGTCTCGCGGCGGTATGCCCGCCGTTCCTTCTCGGTCATCTCCCTGGCGCTGAAGACCCGCACGATGCCGTGTCGCCGCTGCTCGTACACCAGGAGTAACAGGCGCCCCCCATCGGTTCTACCGAGCAGAAGGTTGGCGCCACCGTGGCCCCGGCGCCGGGTGTTCCGGTTGGCGAAGCATTGCTCCGCCTCCAAGGCCGACACATTGTGGCGCTCCAGGAGCTTGGGCTCGTTGTTCTCGTCCCACTCGAACTCGGGCAGCGGGGCGCCCGCGCCCGGCCGACCGCCACCGGCCACCGCTCCAGTCTCACGCGGACCGGGCGCTCGACCATGGGGCTGGCCTCCGCGGCCTGAACAAGGTCATGCACACAGCATAACGGATAGTCTAGAGATATACAATCTGTGCAGACCGGCCCTGGCTGCCGGAGGCATCCCTGGATGGGCACCGAGCCGCTGGGGACGGCGGGTTGGCGGGGACGTGTGGCGGTTCGGGGACCGGGAGCGGCGGGCGCCCCAACCCGGGAGGGGTGCGGGAAGTCGACGGGCCCGCGGGGCGGCGAAAATCCCTGGGCTCGCCGCAGTGGAGACGCTCTCGGTTCCCCCTACCCGCCGCAACTTGGGCCGGCTCGCGACCGCTGAATAGGCCTGCGCCCTCACGCTGGGTGGACGATCTCAGGCAGGTCGACCTGTGCCCCAGCCCGATGGCCAGCGGTCTCCAGGTCGGCGCCTCCGGTGACCCAGGAGAAGGCCCTCGGCCGCCGGGACCCCGGCCGACGAGCACAGCCCCATCGGTTTCAGCGACGCCTAGGAGCCGGGGTTGGCCGAGGTCGACTGGAAACTGCCGGGGGGGAGCTCGCCGCCAACCGTCACCCCGGGGGTCCGCCTGCAACCGGTCCGGCCCCCGGAGCGGCAAGCGCAGCCCGAGGATGGATGATTCCACCGTGCAGCCTCTCGCGACTACCGCCGTCGCGGCCCGGGCCTAGTCGAAGAACCCCACTTCTAGGAGATCCAGCGAAGCGGCGCCGCACGCCGGGCACTGGTTGCCATGCTCGGGCACCGCCACCTCCTCGCCGCTGGGCAACAGCCAGGTGAGGCCGGTTCGCTCGGATAGGCTGGTGGCGTACGCGGCCACCTCCTGGCCACACTCGGGGCACAAGGCCCGGGGCTGGGCGGCGTCTATGGAGACCACCTGCTTGCAGGTCGGGCATGGCGCTGGGAGCCAGCATCTCTCCATGAAGTCGCGCGCTCCCGCGCCCAGCGGGAGCACCCCCTGCTGGTAACCGCATCCACTGCATCGCGCCTGAACCAGGGTGCCCATTGTTGGTGACCTCCTTGCCCGACGAAGGGAACTGTGCCCCGGAGCCTACGCTGGTGGACCGAGCCCCGCGCTCTCCCTCTCCTCTACGGGATGCTCACCACCGGCATGCTCGCGGCCGGCGAGTTCACCATGTTCATCGTGCTCAGCCTCGTGCTGCAAAACACGCGGCACTTCTCCGCGTTGCGCACCGGCCTGTGGATTCTTCCCTTCGGCGTCGTCGCAATTGTCGGCGCCAGCATCGGACTGGTTCTCGCCCAAAAGCTCGGCGCCAAACGCACCGTCGTCATCGGCATGGCGCTTGAGACCTTCGGCCTGGCCTGGGTCGCGGTCGTGATCGGCCCGAACGTCACCCTCGCCCGGCTGATCCCGGCGATCGTGACCTACGGCATCGGTATGGGGTTCGCCACCGCTCAACTCGGGAACCTCACCCTCTCCGAAGTTCCCAAAGCGATCTCAGGCGTAGCCAGCGGCATCAACAGCACCATCCGCCAGGTCGGAGCCGCACTCGGCATCGCGATGGTCGGCTCCGCCTACACCGGCGGTGGCGCCCGCCCCGCTGTGCTCGTCGCCGCCGGCTGCGTCTGCCTCGGAGTCCTCGCCTCCACGGCCATCCCCGACCACCGCAAAGCCACGAACACCGGCGGCCAGACAAATGCCCCTGGCGGGCACCTCACCACTTCGGGAGGCAGCGCTGCAGACGCGATCCCACCCGAAAGTCTCAATGCCGTAGGCAACCCCTCGCCCTCGACCTCACCTACCTCGCCCTCCGAAGATCGTGCCTGAGCCGGTACACCGCCAACCGAAACTCCCACATCACCTGGACTGACAAACGGGGTCCCCTCAGCACCGGCCGCTGCTGATTGATGCCGACGTCCCTGTTCTCGGATCGTCGCCGCCTGGCGCGCGACGACCGGACCTCGCGGTGCCGTCGCTCATGGACGTGGCGCTGGCGGTGCTCGAAGGCGTGGCGGCGGGTGGGGTTCGGGCTAGCGCCTCGATCCTCGACCGCGCTCCGGGCACGGTCTCCAAGCAACTCGCCGTCCTCCGCCGTGCCTACCTGGTCGATGGCGAGGGAAGGCCTGTGGTGCCCGATCTGTTCGAGGCGGTGATCGACGCCTGGAATCCCGCTCGGGTCCCACTCGGGGGGCGACCGACGGTTGATGACGCTATGGGCTGGGTGCTGGCCGATACTGCGGCGGCGTCGGCGTGGGCCGCACCCGTGGTCGTGACTGCAGACTCGCCGCCGGACTTCTACCTGCCGGACTCCGCCTCGCTTCGACGAGCACGGGCTCTCCTCGGCGAAGCCGAGTTCGGCCGCCATGGCTGCACGGTGGCCGAGGCACCCGCGCCGTTCGTGTGCAGGCGGATGTACGAGCGGGGAGTGGGCTTCCCCGCTCCCAGTCACATCGTTGCCGCCTCGGACCTGGCAGCCGATCCGGCACGGGCAAGGGGGATCCTCGAGGCGTGGTCGTCGAACCTGCCACCGGAGGTTCATCGTGTCTGGTGACCGGTCGCCGATCCTGCTGGTCGCCGAGGGCGACACCGTCGTGGCCCGTGCAGTGGAGGTTCTCGGAGGCTTCCCCACCGAGTCGCCATGGGTTCTTGTCGGTGGCCTTGCCGTCTTCCTGCGGCTGGGCTCGGTCCACCGATGGATTCACGACATCATCGATCTCGTCGGGTTGTCCCTCCGGCTGGCCGACGTGCCGTGCAGCCCGCTGTACCGGAGCCACATCTGGCGCTCGATCTCTACCTCCCCGAGCCGTCGTGATCGTACGATTCAACCATGGATAGCATCACCGCAGATGCGGTTTTGGACTCGCTGATCGACGCCATCTCGGCCCGTGATCTCGACCGGACCCTTGCCAGCCTGTCGTCCAGACATGGTCCCACCGTGGTGGGTTCGGAGGAAGGCGAGTCCGCTCACGGGCGAGAGGCGGTCGAAGGATTCTTCACCCGCATCTATGCCCGGCCTCAGGGCTTTCGTTTCGAGTTCCCGCAACGTCTGTGGGCGATCCACGGCGATGTGGCGTGGCTCGTTGCCGACGGTGCGGTAGTCGAACCAGGCGAAGAGGCGGCAAAGCCCTACCGGCTGACGGCCGTGCTGGTCCGCGACCCGACCATCTGGCGACTTTGCCTTTGGAGCGGAGCAGAGCCAATCCCTACACCCACCCGTTGAGCTGAAGCTTGGTATGACCGCAAAGTGCCGAGTTGCGCTACCTCGCAAGACGAGCCCCCGCCTGAGTTCACTGGCCGTGAGCGATGCGGAGCGCCGGGAGAAGAGGGTGCGCGCGTAGCCCTGGAACTGATAGCCGTGCTTCTGCGCGTTGTCGAGCGCCTTCAGCCTTTCAAGGGCGTCGTCCTCAGGCCACACGTCTCCATCCCACCCCCTGCCGCGCCACCCGCCCCGGAGGAACGCCCTGGCCGGGCGGTTTGGTTCAGAACGGTACTTTCCCGTGGTTGAAAGCGCTGTGGCCGGCAGGAGTGCCGGCACGGTGGATCGAGCGCCACGCGGACTCCGTCATCCGCCGGTTTATGGCATCACTGCCCACCCTCCTGGTGGTGGGACCCCGGGCCACCGGCGAGACCACGGCCCTCAGGTACTGCCGCGGCGTCGCCCGGCTGGACCAGCCCAGGGAGGCGGCCACCTTCCAGGCCGATCCCGACGCCGCCCGGCGCGCCCTCCCGCCCCCGGTGCTGCTCGATGAGCGGCAGGCGGTCCCCGAGGTGCTGGGAGCGGTGAGCAGGGCCGCGGACGAAGGTCCTCGGCCGGGGAGGTTCGTGCTCACCGGGAGTGTGCGAGCCGACCTCGGGGTGGCGACCTGGCCCGCCACCGGCCGGATGGTCCGGGTTCCCACGTAGGGGCTGACCACGCGGGAGCTGAGCGGCCCGAGCGCGCATGGCAGCTTCATCGAGCCGCTGGCGGCCCCGCCGCAGCCCGATTTCCCGCCTCCAGCTTCACCTCCCGTCCTTGCCGGGTACGTCTCGACCGCCCGGGCGGGCGGGTTCCCCGAGCCCCAGGTGGGCTCGGCGGTCCGGGAGTGGGCCCTCTGCCTTGAGAGCCACCTCGATCAGCCACTGGCTCGCGACGCGGCCTCCGCCAGCGGCCCCGACCCGGCAATAATGCGCCGCTCCTTGGAGGCCCTTTTCCTCAGCTCGGCGGGGCTGGGCGCCCACAACATCCTGTTCGAGGCCGCCGGCATCGACCGCACGACCGCCGGCGCGGCCGTGGCCTCTCCCGCGGCTACTCGACCGGTGGCCGGGCTCCCGGGTGGGAGATGGGGACGTTGAGGTTGAAGCGCACCCCGGCCATCCGGATGGCGAAG
>JAJYGM010000058.1 GCA_021785095.1 Actinomycetes bacterium | reverse complement strand
GGACGCGGCCAGATGGGAACGGTGGCGGTGGCGTTCAGCGGTCACGTGCCGGAGGTGACCAACGTTCCCCTGGTCGGGTACTCCATCGGGAGGCGGCATGGCGGTGCGGTCGAACGGAACCGGCTGCGGCGCCGGCTGCGTGCCGCGGTTCGAGCGTCCGGCCCGGAGCTGGCGGCCGGGGCATACCTGGTACGCGCGGCGCCGGGTGCCGGCGAGCTCGGATTCGAGGAGCTACGCCGTGCGGTCCGCGCGGCGGCCCGGGCCGCCGCAGCCGGGGTGGGCGGCGAAGGAAGACGGATCCTGTGATCATCAGGCACGTGGCGGCACTGGTTGAAGAGCCGGCGGGGCGGGACGACCGTGAGGCGGACGGGGGCGCCTCGGGGGCGCGGCGGAGGGTCGGGCAGCGGGCCGCGCTCGGGGCGCTGCACGCCTACCAGGCCGCGAGGGCGGGCGGCGTGTCCCCGTGCCGCTTCTACCCGAGCTGCTCGGCGTACGCGGTCGAGGCGGTGGAGCGGCACGGTGCGTGGCTGGGGCTCTGGCTGGCCGTGCGACGACTGGCCCGCTGCCACCCGCTGGGCGGGCACGGGGTGGACCTGGTCCCGCTCGAGGCAGGCAGGCCCCGGCGGGGGAGGCGGTGACCGTGCACGTCGTGCCCCTGGTCGCGGAGAACTCGCTGTTCAAGGCAGTCGGAGACATCTTCCACCCGCTCTTCATCGCGGTGGCCGACGTGCTGTCGTGGATCTACGGCGTCGTGCCCACATACGCAGCGGCGATCGTGCTGCTCACGCTGCTGATCATGGCGCTCCTCACGCCGCTCACCATCAAGAGCACGCGCTCGATGCTGGCGATGCAGGCGCTCCAGCCCGAGATGCAGAAGCTGCGGGCGAAGTACAAGGGCGCCGAGAACCGCCAGCAGCTGAACGAAGAGCTCATGAAGCTCTACCGGGAGCACGGGGTCAGCCCCACGGGCGGATGCCTGCCGATGTTCCTCCAGATGCCCGCCCTGATCGTCCTCTACGACGTCATCCGCGGGCTTGCGAACACGGTGAAGAAGGGCGCCCTCATGGCCACAGGCAAGGCCCGCTGCCACGCCGTCGTCTGCGCCACACCGCACTACGTGCCTCAGACGTCGGCGATCCACAAGGCGCTGGTGAAAACGCCCGGCGTGATGCACTCGATCGGGCTGAACCTCGCGTTGCGACCCCTCACACATCACGCGGACTGGTACGAGTACGTCCCGTACTTCGGCCTCCTCGCCGTCGCGGTCGCCCTGCAGTACTTCCAGATGGCCCAGATGACGCGCCGGAACAAGCGCAACAACACCCAGCAGCAGATGCCGCAGCAGATGCAGTCGATGCAGCGGGTGATGCCGCTGATCTTCGCCTACATCTACTTCCTGGTCCCCGCCGGCGTGGTGGTGTACATGATCGTTTCGTCCGCGATCCGGGTTCTCACCCAGGACCTGATCTTCCGGTACGGCCTGGTGCAGCGGCCCGGGGAACGCCAGGTGAGCGGCAAGCCCAAGTCCTCGGCGGCGCCTGCCGCGGTCGAAGCGAGGTCGACAAGCGCTACGAAGCAGGAGGGGTCCGTTCCGCACGACGGGGAGAGGACGGGCATCCTGGGTGGCCGGCGCTCTCGTGCCGGCAGCGGGCAACCGGAGGCGCAGGAAGGCGGCACGAACGGGCGGCGCCGGGATGCGAGTAGAGGTAGTACCAACGGTGCTACCCTTCCGACCACGAAGCCTCACCCCCGGTCGAAGGCCAAACGTGTACGAAAGGCTCGCTGAGAATGGAGTGGGTCGAAAAGACGGGCAAGTCCGTCGACGAGGCGAAAGAACGTGCTCTCGAACAACTGGGGGTGTCCGAGAAGGACGCGGAGCTCGTGGTCCTCGCGGAGCCGAGGGCGGGCTTGTTCGGGCGTGTCCGAGGCGAGGCCCGGGTGCGCGCGCGGGTCCGACCCGCGGAGCCGCGCCCGAAGCGCTCACGTCGCCAGCGAGATCGAGCCCGTGGCAGCGTGCGCCGTGGCGGGGACGACGGCCCCGGTACACGAACGGCGCGGCAGCGGAAGGCGAACACGAACCGCTCGGCTGGGGCGTCGGGACGCGCCGGCCGTGGAGAAGGGTCCCCGGGGGTCTCGGTCCGAGATGGCGATGGTGAAGCTGGATCGGCAGGTGCCGCCCCGAGCCGCCGGAGCCGCCGACGCCGTCAAGGTGAAGTTCAGAAGGGAGCCACGGCAGTGAGGGAGCCGTGCTATGCCCAAGCAGGGAACGGCACGACGCCTGCGCGCGGTGACGCTCGTCGTACCGAAGAGGTCGGTCCGGACGGAGCAGTGAAGGAGGAGCACACGGTGGCTGACGGGATCACGCTGCAGGAGCAGGCGACGGTGGCCAAGGAGTTCCTCGAGGGCCTGTTGGACCGCTTCGGCCTCCGGGCGACGGTGGACGTCCGTGCGCTCGACGAGGAGACCGTGGAGCTCGCGGCGCAGGGCGATGGGCTTGGCGTGCTCGTCGGGCCGAAGGGAGCGACCGTGGTGGCGCTCCAGGACGTGACGCGGACGGTTGTTCAGAGGCACTTCCCGAACCGCACCGACAGGATCTTGGTCGACGTCGCGGGGTACCGCGAACGCCGTGTCGCGGCGCTGCGCAGGTTCACCGCCGAGGTCGCGACGGATGTGGTCGAATCCGGATCCGAGCGTGCGCTCGAGCCCATGTCGGCTGCTGATCGCAAGGTCGTGCACGACACGGTGGCGGGGATCGAAGGTGCGGTGTCGAGCTCACAAGGAGAAGAGCCGCACCGCTTCGTCGTCATCTCCCCGGCGCCCTGAGCACGCGTTGGCGAGGAAGATGGCTCCCGGACTTTCGGGCAGCCATCGACGTGCCACCCTTCGCGGCCTCCTGACCGAGGCGCGAGACCTCGGGTTCCTCGGTCCCGGTCCGGTCGATGCGCAGTTGGAGCACGCCGACGCCTTCGCCGAGGCGGTCGAGAGCGCATGGACAACCTCCCCTTCCGCCCTGGTTGACCTGGGCACTGGGGGTGGGGTTCCCGGGCTCGTGCTCGCCGTGCGTTGGGAAGCCCCATCGGTTCTCCTCGTCGAAGCGCAAGGACGTCGTGCGGCGTTCCTCCTCCACGCCGTCGGTGCGCTGGGGTTGCAAGGGCGTGTCGCGGTGGAGGCCGAGCGAGCCGAGGTCGTCGGCCGCACACCGAAGCGACGGGGTGCCTTTGACGTTGTCACCGCCAGGGGATTCGGAAGGCCCGCCGTCGTGGCCGAGTGCGCGGCCCCGCTCCTGGCAGTGGGTGGGTTTCTGGCTGTCTCAGAGCCTCCGTCGAGCTCGCGAGCCATCGGGCGCTGGCCGGAGGATCGGTTGGCCGAGCTCGGCATGGGAAGTGCGTCTCCGGCCGGGTCCACATACGGGTTCGTTCTGGTCCCCCAGATTCAGCAGTGCCCAGCCCGGTTTCCCCGGCGGGTCGGAGTGCCCGCGAAGCGCCCGGTGTTCTGACCTCTCGCCGAGTGCAGCGGACTTCGCACATTGCCGAGTGCGCGTCAGTTGGACGGCAGTGTCCTTGTGAGCGCGCCCGCTTCCCGGAGCGCGGCGAAGATCGCCGTGGCGGAGCTGGGTGAGTCGTGTGCCGGAGCAGGCGCCACCTGCGGGGGTGGAGAACCCGCCGGAGTGGGACGTTCGGGAAGGTCGAGCTGCCGCGCGTAGCGCTCGCACATGGCGAGGAACCGGTGGTAGGCGTAGCCATCGAGCGCCGGCGACAGTGCACGACGGAGCATCGGAGCGAGCTCCGCACGCAGGTAGTCTCCCCGCGCCATCCACTGGTAGTAGCGCCGACCGCCGTGCTCGTAGGGTCCGTAGAGCCGACCGCCGGGAAAGGTGCGTTTTAGCCACCGGAACAGCGCTTCGTGGCGTTCGTGCATGCGCAGGGTCACATGCGGCTGGCGCCCGTCGCCGCCGAAGTGACCTTCCCCGACCAGCAGGCCCACCAGCACCCCTTCTTCGAAGTCGCTCGCCATCTCGTCCGTTCCAGGGTCTTGTGCTCGGTCCAACTACCGGACCTCGCAACCACCGCATGTTTCACCGTCAGGTTACACGTGAAACAGCTGCGAGGTGGGGAGCGACCAAAGCAGGGCAGGCTGGCAATGAGCGCGCTAGGACGTTCGGTTGTTTCACCGTCAGGTTGCACGTGGAACGGCCCCTCGACTGGTCGGAAGGAAAACGCGCGCAAAGCCTTGACCTGTACCGTCGGGCGAGCGAGGATGGTCAGCGTGGCCGTGAGGGGGCGTATGGCGCAGCGCGGTCGCTGCCTTCGTAACGACTCGACGTTGCAATCAGCGATCGGTGCGGCCCCTGTTCCGTTCAACAGGGTTGCCCAGTGGTGAGAAGGATCGGGCGACGCCGCCGCTGGAGCGAGGTGGCATCTCAAGCTCCTTCTGTCGCGGGGATGCCAGACGTGGAGGAGCTCTCGACGATCGACCCACAGGCGATGGGTGGGGATGCGAGCCCCGTGCCGCCTGCGGGGGATGCGAGCCCCGTGCCGCCTGCGCCGACCGCGCCGTCGGAAGACGATGGCATCGAAGGAGGTGGGGAGTCGGGCGAGGAGACGGCGGTGGCCGAGGGTACCGGCGACGCCGGGTCGGTCGGAAGGGCAAAGGGTGGCGTTGCCGGGGTCCCGGCCAGCCGGTCCGGCGCTGCGTCACGGAGCTCGTCGGTCACCGATCAGACGACCGAAGAACAGGTCCGTGGCTCGGACGGACGCGGGTCCACGTTCAGGCCCCTGCCGCGGGTGATCGCGATTGCGAACCAGAAGGGCGGAGTCGGGAAGACGACCACGACCGTCAATCTTGGCGCAGCGCTGGCCGAGCTCGGCTACAGGATCCTCGTGGTCGACCTGGATCCGCAGGGCAACGCGACCACGGGGCTCGGCATCGATGCCCGCAACTTGGAGCGCTCGATGTACGACGTGATCATGCACGGGACGCCGATGGAAGACTGCGTCGAACCGACCAGCGTGCGGAATCTGTTTGTCGCACCTGCAACGATCGATCTCGCAGGGGTCGAGATCGAGCTCGTACCCGCCTTCAGCCGAGAGCTCCGGCTGCGGCGGGCCGTGGAGAGCGTGGTCGAGGACTTCGACTTCGTGCTGATCGACTGCCCGCCGTCGTTGGGGCTGATCACGGTCAATGGACTCGCGGCGGCGGCCGAGGTGCTCGTGCCCATACAGTGCGAGTACTACGCGCTCGAGGGTCTGGGCCAGCTGTTGCGGAACGTTCACCTGGTGGCGTCGAACCTGAACGAGGGGCTCGAGGTGAGCGCCATCGTGCTCACGATGTACGACGCGCGGACGCGGCTCGCCGTCGAGGTCGCGACCGAAGTGCGCGAGCACTTCGGCGACAAAGTATGCCGGATCGTGATCCCGCGGACGATCCGGCTCTCCGAGGCGCCGTCGTTCGGTCAACCGATCACGGTCTTCGACCCGACGTCCCGCGGGGCCGTCGCGTACCGAGAGCTTGCGAAGGAGGTCAGCAATGGCGCGTCGCAGCGGGCTGGGTAAGGGACTCGGCGCGCTCATCCCGACGGAGGTGTCGGGGTTCCGGGGGAGTGCGCTGCGGGAAGTCCCGATCTCCAGCATTCGGCCGAACACGTTGCAGCCACGTACCCACTTCGACGAGGAAGCGATGTCGGCGCTCGCCGCCTCCATCAGGGAAGTGGGAGTTCTCCAACCCGTCCTCGTGAGGCAGCTCGGAGGTGGGACCGACGAGTACGAGCTGATCGCCGGCGAGCGGCGGTGGCGCGCGGCCCGTCGGGCTGGCCTCCAGACGATTCCCGCGCTCGTGCGAGAGGTCTCCGCCGACGCCAGCAGCCTCGAGCAGGCCCTTGTCGAGAATCTTCACCGCGAGGACCTCGGACCGCTCGAAGAGGCGGCCGCCTACCAGCAGCTCATCGACGACTTCGGTCACACCCATGAAGAGGTGGCGACCCGGATCGGCAAGAGCCGGGCGACCGTCACCAACACGCTGCGGCTGCTCCAGCTGCCCGCAGGCGTGCAGCGTGCCCTCGCGGACGGGTCCATCTCGGCGGGACACGGCCGCGCGCTGCTCGGCACTCCGGACCGGACGCTCCAGGAATCTCTCGTTGGGCGGATCGTCGCCGAGGGGCTGACGGTGCGACAGGTGGAGGATGCGGTGAAAGAGGCCGAGCGGGGGGACGTCGGAGTTGAGTCGGCTCCACCGTCGTTCGACGGTACTACCAAGGGTAGTACTAACGCCACGTCTCGCCGGCTGCCAGAGCCCGGTCTCCTGGAGCTCGAGGAGCTCCTGTCCACGTACCTGAACACGCGAGTGAAGGTCGAGCTGCGCAATCGACGGGGCCGAGTGGTCGTCGAGTTCGCGACGCTCGAGGATCTCGAGCGGATCTACAGAACGATGGTGGAACGGCCTCCTGCCGCGCCGGAGGCGCACTGAGGCGCCCGGTCAGCTCGCGTGAGTCGCAACCCTCAACCCGCAGTTAAGCAATATCCACAACCTGTGCATGATGTTGTGGATTGTCAGGTTCGCCCTGAAGTACAGCGCACGGTCACGCTCTCGTCACCCGTTGATCACCGTGGGAGCCAAGCGACGACGAGGATGCCGGCGAACGGCGCAGCGGCGCCTCACTGCCAGGGACGGGAGACCCAGGCGATGAGAGCGGCGATGAGCCCGTCCGCGAGAGCGGGTCCATGCTCGACCAGGACGGCTGCCGGGCCGATCTCGAGGGTCACGGCTGGCATGCTGGTCTCCCGGAGCACGACGACGGACATCCCGTGCACCCCGAGGTCCGGGATGCCGAGCGCGGCGGGAACCCTGCGTTGTATGGCCTCGGCCAGCAGCCGG
>JAJYGM010000199.1 GCA_021785095.1 Actinomycetes bacterium | reverse complement strand
GGAGGACTGCGTAGCGCGCCGAGCGAGCACGCGCCTCCAGGTTGGGACCGGGCTCCAAAGTGACCCGGAGGGCCGTGTACCCGGCACCAAAGCGATCTGCGGCAGCCTTGACCACCTCGGCCTCCGCGGCAGATCCGGGCCGCAGGCCATGATCGACGTGGCACGCGACTGCGCGACAGCCGCTCGCGACCGCCAGCACCAGCAGAGCGAGCGAGTCGGCACCTCCTGACACCGCGAGGAAGACCTCGGAGCCCGCAGGAGGAAAAGCGCAAAGCGCAACAAGTCGGGCGATCTCGCCGGCGATCCCTCCGCGGGCGATCTCGCCGGTCGCCACTCGGGCGGCCGAGGCGGCTGCGGGCGGCGGTGCGCCATGACCGTCAGGCAATCTCGAGACGGCGGCCTCCAAGCCGGCTCAGCCACAGCGCAGGATCACGCACCTCGTCGAGGCTCGGCAGGTGCCCTGGCTCCTCCCAGACGCGGGCGAACAACTCCGGCCCCCCCGCGCGCTCGACTGCCTCGACGAACTCCTCGCCCTCTTTGTACTGCTTCATCTTCGCGTCGATTCCGAGCATCTGTTGGATCACCTTGGTGAGCCCGCCGGCAGAATCTCGTCGTTCCTGCAGCGTGCGTGCGAACCGCGCGGCCTCAGGGATCCGCTCTGTAGCGGCGCGGTTCATCGTGACGTCCCCATGTCCCTCGAGCAGGCTCATGAGAGCTTGTATCTGACGCATCGTGGCGAGCTGCTCGGGAGGCGCGATTGCCCCGAGGATCCCAGCATCAGCAAACGGATTGCGGCGCGCTCGGACGTCCCCGGCCATCCGTGCGATCGCGGCCATAAGCTGCTTGGCATCGGGTGCGGCGAGGCTGAGCCCCTGGTCAACGAGATCGAGGAAGTAACCACGCATCCAGGCAACTCCGGTGAACTGCGCCCGGTGGGTGAGCTCGTGCACTGCTATCCAGAGTCTGAACTCGCGCGGGGGAAAGCCGTGACGGCGTTCGAGCGCAATGACGTTCGGACCCACGTAATAGACGGCGTCACCTGGAGCCTCGCCATCCTCAGCCCGGAACAGGTCGTACTGGCCGAGGACTCTTGTCGACATCCAACCGAGGACAGCGCCGAGCTCTGTGCCGGCCGCCAGGCGAGCCGCAACAGCCATCGGGGGTGGGAGGATCCGGCTGACGCCGGCTTTGGTAGCGGCCCGATCGAGGATCGGGCGGAGCAGGCGACGAAACGACCCGATGTTCGCGTGGGACCACTCACCCCGGTCCGTGACCTCGGCGCGCGCCGGACCCGCGGCCGAGCGAAGTCCCGTGGAAGCCTCCACCAGCTCCTCGGCTATAGGCGTCAGCTCGGCAAAATCGTCAACCAGGCGTTGGTACGAGCGAGGGTCGATGCGCGGGGCACCTCTCGCGGCAACACGCCTCGCGACACGCTCGGCCAAGACCCAGTCAACGAGCTCAGGGGCACTGCTCATCACGGCATCCTAGGCACGATCGCTCGCATCCACTCGGCGGGCACCTAGTCGTTCCCCGGCAAGGTGCGAGCCCGGCCCAGCCTGCGCCCCATCGCTGCAGGCGGTCTCAGCCGTCAGTTCGCTCCTCGGCTGCGCCGCCTCCTGCGCCACTTGGAGCCAGCCGGTCGATCGATGCGTCCGTCGTGTCGTGCTCGTGATTGAGCGAGTCGGCTATCCGCTGCCTGAGTCCTTCCGGCACCGCATCGCGGCACCGGTCATGGACAATGCGGCGCAGCTCCGCCTCGAAACCAAACATCTTGAGGCATGGTGAGCAGCCGTCGAGATGAGCCTCGATCTCCCGGCGGCGAACGACTGTCAGCTCTCCGTCGAGAAAGTGGTAGATGCGGTGCAGGGCCTCGCGGCAGTCAAACTCGGCCTGTTGACGATCACCCATGACTCTTGCCTCTCGGCGTGCCTCTTGCTGACCCGATCGCTGCCACAGTCTTGGGTGTCCTCACGACTCAACGGCCACGAGTCCTCGGGCCATTCCGTACTCGTGCAACGCCTTCTGGAGCCCTCTTCTTCCCCGATGCAGGCGACTCATCACCGTTCCTATGGGTACGTCCATGATCTCGGCGATCTCCTTATAGGAGAAACCCTCCACATCCGCGAGCAAGACCGCCATCCTGAAGGATTCTGGTAGCGACTCGACCGCCTGCTTCACTTCCTCGTCGGTCATCGACTCGAGAACCTCGTCCTCGGCACTGCGGCCGGCTGCAGCTGCCTCGAGGCCGCCGAGGCGATGGAAGAGATAGAAGTCCTCGACCTCCTCCAGCTCTGTCTCCTCGGGGTGACGGCGCCGTGCGCGGTAGGAGTTGATGAAGGTGTTCGTCAGGATGCGGTAGAGCCATGCCTTCAGGTTCGTCCCGGCCTTGAAGGAGCCGTAGCCCCTGTAAGCCTTGAGGTAGGTCTCCTGGACAAGGTCCTCGGCATCGGAGGGGTTTCTCGTCATGCGGAGCGCGGCCGAGTACAAAGATCCCATGAACTGCTCGGTATCTTCGGCGAACTGCGCCTGATCGGCCACGCCTGAACCCTACTTGGTCGCTCGACCCCGAGCGGACGCGCCACCGGTCACCGGCACAAACCCACTGAGCGGCGGTCCTGCTCGGCGACAGGAGAACCTCGGCGGAACAGGACCGGGCCTCATCCACCGGCGCCGAGGCACACGAAGCCGGCGGCCGCGAGTGCCTCCTGCACCTGCACCGAGCGAGCCGCTAGCTCACAGGGCGCGAAGACACTGAGAGCGTGTGAGGCCTGCGTACGGCAGAGCGCCACCGATGGGCTGTTCCCCGCGAGGAGTCGCTTGTGGAAGCCGGCCATGACGGCCGGCGCGCCCGCGTCGGGTACGGGAACGACGCTTGCAACGATCGCCCGTGACCCGAGCGAGAGCATGGCGGCGGCCGCACCCATCAGCTCGTCGCCGGGTTGGACATCGGAGCGACCCACGTCGCACGAGGACAGCACCAGAAGCTCGGGCGGCTCGCAGAGCTCTTCGAGCTCGTAGACCGTGAGCGGCCCATCAGCAAGATGCAGTGCGGAGAACAGGGCATTGTCAGCCCGGAACCTGCCGTGCGCAGCGATGTGGGCCGTCCCGGCGCCGCTCAAGGCGGACGCCACCGCACCGGCGGTCGCCGACTCGCCGACGAGAGAGACAGCGTCTTTGTACAGACCGCTGATCGCTGCAACCTCGGCCGCGGCCGAGGGGACGTCCGGCCCGGCTACGAGCACGGTCGTGCCCCCTCGCCTGGTTCGAGCGGCCCGGTTCATGAACAGGGCGACAGAGGGAGCCACGGAGACTGGTCGCCCGCACAGGCTCGGCAGCAATGCCCAAGGCAGCGAGTGCAGAGCTCCCGTCGGTACTATGACCACCTCTGAGCCGCCGGCCTGCAGCGCGCCGTGCAGATCTGCGTCGATCGGCCCGAACAGCAGCCGGTCGGTCGCCTGCGAAGCCCGCAAGAGCAACTCCGCCGCAGCGAGCAGGCTCGACTGCGAGCCTCTACCGACCACGAGGCGCCCGAGCGCGAATCGGAGAGCCGCCCGCCATCGCGCCATCGCGGCCAGCGGGCCGAGATGGCGGACCACACAGGACGCCTCCGTGCAGACCACCGCGTGCAGCTGGCCACGCACCGAGAGGAACTCCACGATCGCGGCAGCGTCGCATCCGGCAAGAGTCGCCTGCACCGCCTCGAGCTCGGGGGCCGGCGGAGACGAGCAGCGCGGGCGGCCAGTTTCGAGCGAGCGGTGTCGGATGCCCGCCTCGAGTCGCCGGCGCCGATCCGCGAGGAGGGCCGCTTCGGAGCCGTCCGACTCACCTGCCTTGACAGCGGTCTCCAGGGCCGCCACCGTGTGCCGGAGCTGTGTGAGCCGCTCGGCCAGCACGGGATCACGCGGCGGAAGCACGTCGGGCGGCCAGAGGGAGCGTGCCCGCCAGCGCTCCGACCACTCGAGCACAGCCGGCGCTGAGCCATCCTCCAGGACCATATCGAGCCCCAGCTCGGCGAGCTCAGCCGAGCGAAGAGTCGCCCGCGCTCTCAACTCCGTCGCGCCGAAGGCTGCTCGGTGATCCTCCGCGATCTGGAGCCCCGACTGCAACGCCTGCAGAGCTTCAGCCCTGTTGCCTGCGGCCAGTTGACCGAGTGCCAACGCGTACCAAGCCCTCACCCTCTCGTCGCATGAGGCTCCGTCTCGGGTCACCGAAGCAGCATCGAGGCTCGCGACTACCGAGGCGGCCCGGTCGGCATCTCCTGCCGCCAGAGCAAGACGCGCCGCGGTGATGACCGCCTCGAGAGCGTGCAACCGCCACCCCGCGCCAATGAGCTCGCCGGCAAGCGTCGCTGCCTCGGCGACGAAGGCTTGCGCATCCTCCGCCGTGCCTCCCATCCATCGCGCCCGGGCTGCCACAAAGCTGGCCAGGGCGGCCCAACCTACTCGGCCCTGGCGGTTCATGGCTTGGGCTGCCCGTTCCGCCTGCAGCCTCGCTGTCACGAAGTCGCCGCTGGCCAGGGCAACCTCGGCGAGCATCAGTCTCGCCTCGGCAAGGTCGGCCGCGAGGCCGGCCCTTTCGAGGCCCGCCACCGCTTGGCGCGCCGCGGTCCGTGCCTCGGGCAGCAGGCGAACCGACATGAGGACCTCACATCGATCGGTCAATGCCGCGTGCGGCACGGCAGCGAGGCGCTCGTACTCGTCGAATGCCTCGTCGAACAGGGCCAGGGCCGCCGGCACGTCACCTCGACGTGCTGCCACGAACCCGAGGTTGTGCACGACGTTCGCCGCGCCGAGATCCGAGCCTTGCTGGCGTAGCAGCACGAGAGCTTCGCGTAGGTCGGCCTCAGCTTCTATATACCGTCCGAGATAGGCGTGAACGACTCCCTGATTGGAGAGCAGGCGCGCCACCGGCGAGAGGAGCTGAGCGGCTCTACAAGTAGAAAGAGCAGCAGTCGCCTGCTCCAGTGCCTCGGGATACCGGCCGAGGCGCATGAGGATCGTGGCCCGTTGGGACTGCGCTTGACCCAAGGTCGCTTCATCGCCCGCGCGGGCGAGCGCAGAATCGATCTCGGCCATGGCCGCGGCCGGCTCCTCTGACTGCAGGAGCGCCATGGCAAGCCCGATCTGGATCTCCGGCACGCGATACGCGAGCCCGTCCGCGAGCGCTTGATCCCGGGCTCTCTCGAAACGGGCTCGGGACGATGCCACGCGACCGAGCCCCAGCTCGGCGAGCGCGGCTGCTCGCTCGGCTACCGCTTGCTCGTCTGCGCCAAGATCGGGGCGCGAGAGGACCATCTCGGCGAGCGCGAGAGCCCGCCGCGGATCCGCCGCCGCCAAGGCGAGGGCCTGCTGCGCTTCGAGCGAAGCCCTGCTCGACACCTTTGCCGCCGGCGACTCAAAGACAGTTGGCACCAGGAGGCACTAACAGGTGCGTCAGCCAGCCGAGCCGTCGGAGACCGCTATCCAGCTGGTCGAGATCGGTTCGGCGCCCCCCGAGAGTGGCACGCATCGGAGGCTGATGGCCCCCTGTGGCAGCCCTTCGATGTGGAAAGTGCCGAAGTCGTCGTTTCCAAGGTCCAGGCTCCCGGCACGGTGGCGGACCTCCATCGATGCCGGTTGTGGGGGTACCACCTGGCAGGTCAGCTCGCGGCCGGGATTCTCCAGTTGCACCTCGATGACAAGGCTCGGGGTCGCGAACGTGAGCTGGCGGGTCGACGCAGCCACCTCGCCGCGTATGCCCACGAGCGGCTCTTGCTCCGCGGCAGAGTCGTAGACGAGCACCGCGAGCTCGTCGTCGACTGAGCCTCCGGCGGAGCCCGGGTCACCCCGGGCAAGCTGGGCGAGCCGCCAGTACATCGCCTCCCGGGCGATGTAGTCCGGCTCTCTCACTGCCGGGCCATCGGTCGCTTGCGCCCCGGCGGCTGCAGCGGCGGGATCGGGGGCGTTGGTCGGGGCCGTTGCATCGCCTTGCGGTCGTGTCCTTGATCGTTGGGGAAACGACACGACGTCGGCCAGTGGGCGATCCACAGGCGAATTGTATCGACATCCACTAAGGTCCATTGGACGGCTCGTGTGGACCCGCCGGGGTAAGCTGGCAGGCGGAGCTCTATCACATATGAAACTCATCCTGCTCGGCGTGCCGGGCTCCGGCAAGGGCACCCAGGGCCGCTTGCTCGCCGAGCACTTCGGAGCCACCCATATCTCCTCGGGAGAGTTGCTCCGCGCCCACCTGGCCGACCCCACTGGAGCCGGTAGAAAGGTCGGAGAGTACGTGCGCGCGGGCGAGCTGGTCCCAGACGATGTCGTGCTCTTTCTCCTTCGCGAACCGATCCTGGCCGCACTCGAGCGCGGCGGCTACATACTGGACGGGTTTCCTAGGACCTTGGCACAGGCGGAACTGGCCTTCGAGCACGCCCTGAGTCTCGGCGCTACTGCCGACGCGGTCGCGTACCTTGAGATACCGGACGCGGCCGTGCGCAGGCGGCTCTTGGAGCGATCAGCCGAGGGGCGGATCGACGACGGCGACGCGGCAGTGGTCGAGCGCCGCCTCCAGATCTTCCACGACGCGACCCAACCACTCCTCGGTTACTACAGCGACAGAGGGCTGCTAGTCACTGTCGATGCCTCCGGAACTCCGGAGGAGGTGGAGGCACGTACCCTGGCGGCGCTAAAAGCGCGACTGTAAGAGCGAGGTGGTGCAGAGACGCGGCCGGTGCGGTAGGGGGGTGGCGCGGCGCGCGCTCCGCCAGACCTCAGAGGCTCTCGAGGATAGAAGCTGCGTAAAGGTTCGGTGAACCCGTAGGTCCTCCTGGCTCGGAGGGTACTGGACACGGACGGGCTCATGGTGTGTGCTGGTGGTCGTGGCCACCGGGCAGCC
>JAJYGM010000795.1 GCA_021785095.1 Actinomycetes bacterium | reverse complement strand
CGCGCTAAGTGTCCAGTTCGACCCCGCGCGCGCCGATGCCCTGCGAGCCGAATGGGATCGCTGGGATCCCGGCGTCCGCCTCGACATCCTGCGCCCAGAGACACGGTCGATAGCCGCGCCGGTACTCGCCTACCTGCGCTCGCCGGAGATCCGGGCCCACCGTGAGGTGCTGGTGCTCATCTCCGAGGTCGAGCCACGCAAGATCCGCCATCAGCTGCTGCAGAACCAACGGGACATCATCCTCGCAAATGTGCTGCGCCGGCGCAGCGACGTGAACGTCGTGCGAGTGCCGTTTCGTCTGACGAACGACTAGGCGAGCTCGAAGGTCCCGGTGATAGCGGCGTCGAGCACCTCGGCCAGGTGCACCGCGACGATTGACCGGCCGCGGCGCTCGACCGCAGATCGGATCTGCATTATGCAACCGGGGTTGGTCGTGACGACCACTCCGGCGCCTGTGGCAAGCACGTTGCTGGCCTTGCGGTCACCGAGCTCGCGGGCCGCCCCCGCGTGCAGCAGGTTGTAGACCCCGGCAGAGCCGCAGCAGATCTCGCCGTGGGCGATCTCGCGCAGCTCGAGGCCCGGGATGGCCCCGAGAAGCGCTCGGGGCGCGGCCCGGATACCCTGCGCGTGGGCGAGGTGACAGGCGTCGTGGTACGCGACCGAGACGTGCAGCGGCCGTCGGGGTGCCCTCGGCCCGACCTCGACGAGGAACTCGGCAAGGTCGCGAGTCATCGCGGAAAAGACCGCGGCGCGCTGCGCGTAGGGCTTCTCGTCGCGCAGCAGGCGCCCATAGCTCTTCATCGCCGAGCCGCACCCTGCCGCGTTGACGACGACGGCATCGACGCCGGCCGTCTCGAACGCATCGATGGTCGCCTTCGCGAACCCGATGGCCTCCGGCTCGCGACCGGCATGCCCGGAGAGAGCGCCACAGCAGCCCTGCGCGGGAGGGATCACGACCTCGAACCCCTCCGCGGCCAGGACCCGGGCCGTCGCGGCGTTGACCGAGGAGAAGAAAACGCTTTGCACGCAGCCCGTCAGCATTCCCACAGTGCCACGCCGCTCGCCCGCGGCCGGGAGGTGATCGGCGACCTTCACTCTCGGGGAGACCGCCGGTGCGATGGACTCCATCGCCCGGACGACCTCCGGCAGCCGGCTCGCGACGGCCTCGCGCCGCAGGAGCGACCGCAGCCCGGTGGCCTCGACGAGCGCGAGCGCGGCGCGAGCGAGACGCAACCGTCGCGGATGGGGGAAGAGCCCGAAGATCGCCGCCCGTAGGGCCCGCTCGCTAAGGGGACGGGGCACCTGACGCTCGACCTGGGCGCGGGTCGCCTCGATGAGCTCGTCGTAGTGGACGCCTGACGGGCAGGCCGTAAGGCACCCCATGCACGAGAGGCAGCTGTCGATGTGCGCCGAGACCGCGCCTTTGAGCGGGGCTCCCCCGAGCGCCTGCGCCATGAGATGGATCCTCCCCCGCGGCGAGTCCGCCTCGGTGCCCCACAGCGCGTAGGTCGGGCAAGCGGGCAGGCAGAAACCGCAGTGGACGCAGTCGTCGATCAGCTCGGCGAGCGGTGCGTGGTGGGTGTCGAAACCCATCAGATCCCGCCCGCGAAGCGCCCGGGAGCGAGCCGGCGCTCTGGGTCGAACTGTTGCTTCACCCGCCGCATGAGGTCGAGCGCGGGTACCGGCCCCCAGACATCGAGTGCCCCTTTGATCGCAACCGGCGCCCGCAGCACGATCGCGCTGCCACCGAACAGATGACAGCCGGCTCGGAGGTCGGCCAGGAACGCGCCGATGGCAGTTGGGTCGAGCGGCTCGCCGAGCCCGGCGAAGAGGACCCCGGTGCCGGCCGATCCCCGGAGGACCGGTGACAACCCGTGCTCGGTCGAGAGCTCCCGCACGAGTCCCAAGAGCGCCGGCACAAAAGAGAGCTCGGCGGTCATCTTCAAGGTCACCGGCCCGGGCAGGGATCCCCAGCCCTCGGGTGGACCGTCACAGGCGCTCGCGCCGCCGAGCACCTCGGCCGTCACCTCGGCGCGTCGTTCGAGCGGGCCCGCCTGCCCCTCGAGGAGCGCCGAGATCGAGATGGGCCCGAGCGGAGTGCGGCGGTCGACCTCGATGGCCGTGAGCGCCTGTTGGGAGTGGAGCAGCTCTGCGAGCACTGGGGCCATCGCCGCCTCGTCAGGAAAGCTGGCAGTGAGGAAGCACCGGCACGGCGGGCATGGGCGGAGCCGGAAAGTCGCCTCGGTGACGATCCCGAGCGTGCCGTAGGAGCCTGTGAAGAGCTTGGCGAGGTCGTAGCCGGCCACGTTCTTCGCGACCTTGCTCCCCGCGTGCGCCACGACGCCATCTGCCCGCACAACTGTGACACCGATCAACAGGTCACGGACGGCGCCCTGCAGGTAGCGCGAGGGTCCGGACAGCCCTGTCGCGACAACGCCACCGATGCTCGAGCCCGGGACGACCTCGTCGATCGGAAGCTGCTGACGAGCCAAGCCCAGCACGCCGTTCACCTCGGCGAGCCTGGCTCCCGCCTCCGCGCGGGCGACAAGATCGCCACTTTCATGCTCGAGGAGCCTGCACATGAGGGAGAGGTCGACAAGCACCTGGGCTGAGGTGGGCTGGCTTGCGAAGTCGAGCTTGGTGCCCGAGCCTCGTACGGCGACGGTCCGACGCCCATGCGCGGCCACGCGGACGACGGCTGCAACGTCGCTTGTGCTGCGGGGAAACGCCACGACCTCAGGCATTACGTCGCCGAGCACGTCAGAGTCCCGCGCCTTGCGAGCCGCAGCCGCGGGACATCCACGACGCAGGTCGTCGAGGAGCTCGGACACGGCAACAGCCTGTCAGAAGAGCTCGGCGAGGCCGCTCTCGACGAGCGGGTGCGCGCCCTTTCTGCGGCCGGGTGACTCGCCACAAAGCCGCGGTGCCGGCAGGAGCTTGCCGGGGTTGCACAAGCCCTCGGGGTCAAAAGCGCGGCGCAGGTCGAGCATCGTCTCGACGTCGTCGTCGCTGAACATCTTCGACATTGCGTCCAACTTGTCGATGCCGACTCCGTGCTCGCCGGTGATCGAGCCACCGTGCGCGAGACACAGATCGAGAATCCTCGCCGATACCTCCTCGGCCCGTTCGAGTTGGCCGTCCACCTTGGCGTCGAAGAGGACGAGGGGATGGAGATTGCCGTCGCCGGCATGAAAGACGTTGGCCACCCGGATACCTGTCTCGGCCGAGAGCGTCGTGATGTCCCCGAGGACCTCTCCGAGCGCGGTCCGCGGCACGACGCCATCTTGGACGATGTAGTCCGGGCTGAGCCGGCCGACGGCGGCAAACGCGGACTTGCGCCCCACCCAGATGCGCGCTCTCTCGGAATCGTCGAGAGCGCGCCGGATCTCGAAGGCACCTGACTCGCTACAGTGCCTCTCGACCTCTGCCAGCCCTTCGGCTACTTCGGCTATCGGCCCGTCGAGCTCGACGATGAGCACTGCTCCTGCCCCTTCGGGGTAGTTGCAGCCCACCGCCAACTCAGCCGCTGTGATCGCAAGCGCGTCCATCATCTCGATAGCAGCCGGAACGAGGCCGGCCGCGATGATCTGCGACACCGCAGCGCCGGCGGTTTCGATGTCGCCGAACGCGGCAAGGATCGTCTGCACGACCTCCGGCGCGCGTACCAGCCGCACGGTGGCTTTCGTGACGATGCCGAGGGTGCCCTCAGAGCCGACCAGAGCGCCGAGCAGGTCGTAGCCGGGTGGATCGGCCGCTTTGCCCCCAATCTCTACCACTTCGCCATCGGGCGTGACGACTTCGAGCCCGGTCACGTGGTTGGTCGTGAAGCCGTGCTTGAAGCAGTGCGCACCGCCGGAGTTCTCGGCGACGTTGCCGCCGATCGAGCAGACCTGCTGGCTCGAAGGGTCAGGCGCGTAGTAGTAACCGTGGGGAGCCGCTGCCCGGGTGACGTCGAGGTTCGTCACCCCTGGCTGGAGGACGGCGCGCTGGTTGGCGGCGTCGAGCTCGAGGACGTCGCGCATCGTCGCGAGGACGACGAGGACGCCGGCGGCCGCCGGAACCGAGCCGCCGGAAAGTCCCGTGCCGGCGCCCCGGGCCACGAAGGGCACGCCCGCCGCGGCGCACTCGGCGACCACAGCCCGGACGTCTTCGCGGCTCCGGGCAAGAACCGCGAGCGGCGGCACGACGCGGTACTGGGCGAGGCCGTCGCACTCGTAGGTGGCGAGCTCGATCGGATCGGTGACGAGCTGATCACTGCCGACGCGCGACCGGAGTCGCGCCAAGAGCGGGGCGATCGGCTCTTGCGGCGTCATGTCACTGATCCTAAAGCTCGAGCACCAAAAGAGCACAGTGCTCGGCGGCACGGCACCCCAAGTGGCCTCCAGCGCACCTCAAGGCGTCGAGCCGGCGCCCGCCGTTGCATTCGCGCCCACCAACCTCCAGATCTTCTCGGGCGTATAGGGCGGATCGACGTGGCTGATGCCGAGCGGGCTCAACGCGTCGGCGACCGCGTTGCCGATTGCCGCAGGGACCCCGATGGTGCCGGCTTCGCCGAGGCCCTTGGCGCCGAGCGGGTTGAGAGGGCTCGGAGTGCAGCGGAAAGCGGAGCGGAAATCGACCTCCACCTCCGCGGCGCTCGCCAAAGTGTAGCTCACGAAGCTCGTGGTCAGGGGCTGGCCGTCGCCGTCGTGGACAACCTCTTCGAAGAGCGCGGCGCCGATACCTTGGACCGAGGACCCGATGACCTGGCCCTCGGCGAGAAGCGGATTGACCAGCACTCCCGCGTCATCGACGGCCACGAGGCGGAGGACAGTCACCGCACCTGTGTCTCTGTCGATCTCGACTGCTGCCGCGTACGCGCCGAAGGAGAACACGGGCGACTCGATCGAAAAGCGCGCCTGTGAGCGAAGTGGTGTGCCCGCAGCCGCGGCCTGTTTGCCGACACCTGCGAGGTCGACGACATGGCTCTCGCACACGGCGAGCGCGGGTGCCGACCACTGGCCATCGGAGTACGAGAGCGCTTGCGGCTTGGCGTCAAGCATCTCGGCCGCCGTCGAGCGCGCACCTTCGAGGAGCTCCCGGCAGGCTACGTAGACGGCCGAGCCGCCGAGAGTGACCGAACGGCTGCCGAAGGTGCCGACCCCCGCCGGGCCGGCCGCGCTGTCGCCGTGAGAGACCTCGACCGTCTCGAGCGAGACGTCGAAGCGATCAGCGGCAATCTGCGCGAAGGTCGTCTCGTGGCCCTGGCCGTGCGGGCAGGACCCGACGCGGACCAAGAGCCGACCGGCCTCGGACAGGCTCGCCTCGGCGCTCTCCCAGATCGCCGGTGCCGCACGCTCGACATAGCTTGCCACTCCCACGCCGAACAACCGGCCGGAAGCGCGCGCCTCGTGCTGTTCAGCCCGTAGCTCCTCGTACTCAAAGAGGTTGCATGCGGTCTCGAGGGCTCCGAGATAGTCGCCGGAGTCGTAGGTGAGCCCGAGACCGTTCGGATGGGGAAACGCCTCGGGCGGCACCAAGTTCCTTCTCCGGAGCTCGACTGGGTCGATCCCAGTCATCGCGGCGGCGATATCGACGACCCGCTCGAGAAAGAACGCTGCCTCGGGACGCCCTGCTCCGCGGTAAGGCCCGGTCGGGACCTTTGTCGTCGCGAACCCTTCGAGGTGCACCTCGACCGCTTCCAAGTCGTAGCAGCCGGTCATAAGAGTCGCCGTGGTCACCGAGACGTTGGCGGTGTTCGGATAGAGGTAGGCGCCGACGTCGGCGGCAATCCCTGCCCGGAGCGCGAGGAACCTTCCCTCGGCGTCGAGCGCCAGCTCCAGGTCCGCCTCTATGCCACGTCCCTGATAGGAGGCGAGGAGGTTCTCGCTCCGGTCCTCGAACCAGCGCACCGGCACGCCGAGATGGATCGCGCACCATGCGGCGAGGCCGTATTCGGGAGCAAGGGAGCCCTTCGAGCCGAAGGCTCCCCCGACGTGCGGGACGACGACGCGCACAGCCTCCGGCTCGCGCCGCAGCACCGTGGCGAGCTGGGCTGCCTGGCGCCACGGATCCTGCGCGGACGCCCAAAGCGTCACGAGGTCGTCCTCCGGGTCATAAGAAGCCAGGCACCCGCGGACCTCGATCGGTGCCGCCGCGAGCCGCGGGATGACGGCGCGGCACCGTGCTACGGTCGCCGCGCGCTCGAAGCATGCCTCGACATCGCCGGTTCGATGCTCCCAGCGTACGAGCACGTTGTCCGCGATCGCGTCGTGGACAGCAACCACGGCTCGGCGGGCATCCTCGACCGTCACGACCGGCTGCAGCGCTTCGTAGTCGACCCTTACCTGCGCGGCGGCGTCCTCGGCCTCGGCTGGGGATCTCGCCAGCACGACCGCGACCGGGTCGCCCACGTAGCGCACGGTCGAGCCGGCGAGAAGCGTCATCGGTGCGTCTGCGATCTCGGCACCGTCGCGCGACGGCCCGATCGCATATGGAGAAGTGCTGCTTGCGATATCTGCGCCCGTCACCACTGCGACCACTCCAGGGAGGTCGAGCGCCTCGGTCACCTCGACTGCGGTGATGCGACCGTGGGCGATCGGACTGCGAATGATCCACATCGTGAGGCGTTCGCCTGCCGGAAGGCCGTCGGCACTCCTCAGATCGTCGACGAAGCGAGCCGTGCCGCTCACGAGGTCGTCGTCTTCCCGTCGCAGCACCGACCTGCCGATCCAGCTGTTCGTAGCCATCAGCAGCTCCTCTCTCCGTATCGTTTTCTCCACAGCGACACCGCCTCGGACCGGCCGTGGCTCAGTCGAGCGCGTCGAAGGCGGCGCGGATGGCTTCGGGGCGAAACGGCAGGTCACGGACACGTACGCCGGTCGCTTGCGCGAGGGCGTTCGCGATAGCGCCAGCCGCCGGCCCACAGGATGCCTCGCCCGC
>JAJYGM010000340.1 GCA_021785095.1 Actinomycetes bacterium | reverse complement strand
GAGGCCGTGGTGGAGGCGACGGGGGCACGGGTCCCGGTCATCGCCCACACCGGCCACCACTCCGTGGAGGAGACGGTGGAGCTCACGCGGCATGCCGAGGCGGCGGGCGCGGACTTCGCCGTCGTCATCAGGCCGTACCTGCCCCTCGGGGTCGACGAGGGGATCTACGACTTCTACTCGGCGGTCTGCGACGCGGTCGACATCGGAGTGTGGATCTTCGACACCGGCTACGCGGGCCCGCCCCTCGCGCTCGACCTGCTCGACCGGCTGGCCGACATCGACAACATCTGCGGCGTCAAGGTGGGGCATCCCCACGCCCACTACCTCGAGGTGGCGTCGCGGGTGGGGGACCGCATCCTCGTCTGCGAGCCTTCCGAGACGGAGCTCCTCACGGACATGCGCGACCGCGGCCAGCGCGTGCACATGTCGTCGGCCGCGCCGTACCTCTACCAGACGCCGGAGTGGCGGCCGATGCTCGAGTACACGCGGGCCGCGCTCGCAGGAGACTTCGACAAGGCGGCCGAGGTCGCTGCGACCCTCGCACCGGTGCGTGAGGTGGCCGAGAAGTGGCTGCACCGACGCTGGAGGAGCGACCAGGTGAACCCGATTCCCTGGCTCAAGGCGTGGGCTGGTCTGCTCGGGATGTCCGGTGGACCGGTCCGTCCGCCACTTCGTCCCCCGGACGCCGACGAGGTCGCCGCGCTCGCCGCCGACCTGGAGCACGCCGGGCTGCTCTGACCGCCCGGGCTGCTGAGTTTGCTCAGCCTCCTGGCTGCTCTGACCGCCCGGGCTGCTCAGCCTCCTGGCGTCGGCGTCACCGCACCGAGCCGTGCGCCGAGCCAGTCGGCGAAGGCCGAGCGGGACTCGAAGGCCCGGTTCGCCACGCCGTGGTTGCCGTCCTCGTACATGAGCAGCTCTGCCCCCGGGGCCTCGGCGGCGAGCCGGTCGGCGTGCACCCTTCCGACCAGCGTGTCCCGGGCCCCGTGCACCACGAGCAGTGGGCTCACGATCCGGGCTGCCGCGTCCTCCAGCGTCAGCGTCGCCGCGTACGCCCTCGCCGCGTCGTCGTCCGCCGATCCGGAGCGATGGCGGAACGTGTCGCGCGTCATCGGGGGGAGCTGGTCCCACTCGAGGTCGAAGCGGTACGGGCCGGCGAGCGCGACCCCGGCACGCAGGCGTGGCTCGTACGCCATCGCGCGGGCTGCGTAGTAGCCGCCGAGGCTGACGCCGAACATGCCGACCCGCGCGGCGTCGAGCTCCGGCCGCCCCTCGCAGAAGTCCACCGCGGCGGTTGCGACCTTCTCGTAGGCGGGCTCGATCGGGAGCTCGTACTCGCTCTCTCCCTGCCCTGGCCCGTCGAGCGCGAGCACGGCCATGCCGCGGGCCAAGAAGTACTCGGCGGTCGCCTGCAGCTCCTCTTTCACCGAGTCGAGGCCAGGCGCCATGACGACCACGGGTGGCGGGTCCGCTTCGGCGCCTCCGGCGGCGGGGACGCGCAGGTACGCGGGCAGCCGGGTGTCGCCATAGGGCACGGAGACGAGCTCAGCCGGCGGGCGGAGCCCTGCTGCCCCCTTCGCGAAGCACGCGACGGTGCGATCGCTGGCTCGCCGCTGCTGATCGGGGTCGATGACGAAGACGAACTTCGCCCAGTGCCAGCACATCGCCGCGCGCCGCCACGCCTCCATCGCGGTCACCACCCGTGTCGCTTCCTCGGCGTCACGGGCGATCGTCTCGTACCCCTCCGCAGTGCGTCCCCACTCGCGGCACCAGTCCTCCCAGCGCGAGATCCGCGCGAGGGTTCGCTCGAAGTCGAGGTAGTCGGTGCCGTTGTTGACGAAGCGGGGTCCCCAATGCGCCGCGGCCGTCGCCACCCTCGGGTCGGTCCCGTGCTCTTCGGCCATCTGCCCCTCCGCTCGGTCGGTTCGTGACGCCCGCGGCCGCCTGCAACTGGCTCTCACCGTGCCCTCGAGCAGGTCGTCGTGACGCCGGTCGACCGCGTGCAAGCGATTGCGTAGCATGGCCACGAGCAACGTGTCAACGCGCTGCAGCGGCGGCGCCACGGGAAGGGGACGAGCGTGGAGGAGGCGGACGTCGTCGTCGCCGGCGCTGGCCACAACAGCCTGATCACCGCCTGTTATCTCGCCAAGGCGGGCTACCGGTGCCTCGTGCTGGAGGCCAACGGCATCCCCGGCGGAGGTGCGGTCACCGAGGAGCTGCTGCTTCCGGGCTACGCGGTCGACAGCTGCGCCACCGGCCACACCCTTCTGCGGACGAACCCTCTGCTCGCCGACGACGAGCTGGGGCTCGTCGCGGACTACCAGATCACCTACGCCGATCCGGACCCGGTCGCGCACGTGGCGTTCCCCGACGGCGAGCACTTCACCATGTCGCTCGACCGCGAGGCGACGGTGGCCGAGTTCGGGCGGTTCTCGGCCGCAGACGCGCGTTCGTACGATCGGCTGCTCGACGAGTACGACGAGGTGAAGCAGATCTTCTCGCGTGCCCAGCACACGCCGTCGGGTCTCGGACCCTCGCTCGATCAGCTCCTCTCGGAGCACCCCCGGGGACGGGTGTGGCAGCGGCGCAGGATGTTGAGCGCCTGGGACGTGATCCGCCACGAGTTCGAGAGCCCTCACGCGCGCTCGTTCCTCATGTGGATGGCGTTCCAGACCAATCAGGCGCTCGACGTCCCGGGCACCGGGACGCTCGCCTACAGCGTCGTCTTCGGGCGCCAGCAGCGCAGCTGGTCCGTTCTCCTCGGAGGCTCCGGGCGTCTCGTCGACGCGCTGGTCTCGTACATCGAGTCCCACGGAGGGGAGGTGCGCTGCAACCAACCGGTCGCGCGCCTCCTCGTACGAGACGGCCGCTGCGAGGGCGTCGAGACCGAGACCGGAGAGCGGTTCTACGCGAAGCGTGCCGTCGTCTCCACGATCCACGTCGTGCAACTGGTCGACATGGTGCCCGCCGGCACCTGGCCCGAGGAGCTCGAGTACGCGGTGCGCACCTACGACGTCGGCATCCCGGGGTTCGGCGTCTACTGCCTGAGTGACGTCGCGCCCGTCTTCGAGACCCGGGAAGGCCCCGTCGCCGCCGTGTCGGCTGGCACGGTCTCCTGGCCGGAGGACGTGCTGGCGCTCGGGTTCGCCCTACGTCATGGCCGCTTCGTGGCCGACGTCCCGTGGATGCTGGTGGCGACGCCGACGCTCGTCGACCCCGGCCGTGCGCCCGAGGGCCACCACACCGTGAAGCTGCTGAGCCAGCAGGCGTACGAGCCACCCGGAGGGCTCAGCGAGTGGCCGGCAGTCAAGGAGGCGCACGCCCGGCGGCAGCTGGACCACCTCCGCCGGTTCGCTCCGGGCTTCACGGACGAGCACATCCTCGCGAGGCTCGTCAAGGCACCTCCGGACTACGAGGCGTCCAACCGCCACATGGTCCGAGGCGCGTTCCACGGCGGGGACCGCGGCCTCGCGCAGAGCGGCCCGGGTCGTCCCGCACCCGGTTGGGCGGCCCATCGGATGCCGCTGGCCGGCCTCTACCAGACGGGCGCCACCACCAATCCGGGTGGGTCCATCACCGGCGTCCCGGGTCGCAACGCGGCGCGGGTGGTGCTCCAGGACCTCGGCCACGATCCCGACGACGTGCTGCGCGGCGCGGCGACCGCGGCGCTCCGCGCATGAGCGGCGTCGCACCGTCGCTCGGCGTGGTCGACGCGCACTCGCACATCGTCGTCGGCGACCTGTTCACCGGAGACGACGCGTTGGACCCGTCGTTTGCCGAGCTGCGAGATGTCACAGGCCGTGCGCGGCTGTTCACCCGGGGCAGGGAGCTCGCCTCCGTCGTCGGAGAGTTCGTCGACCCGGTCCGGATGGCCGCAGAGGCAGCGGTGGCCGGCGTCGACCATCTCATGGTCTCGCCGTGGGTGCAGCTGCTCCCGATGCAGCTGTCCGCGTTCGATGCCCGGCGGCGTTGCGAGGTGCAGCACGCTGCGCTGGCCCGCCTCGTCGCCTCGGACCCGGCCCGGTTCAGCGCGGTGGGAGCCGTGCCGGTCGACTACCCGACGGAGGCGGTGGCGGTCCTGCGAGAGGCGTGCGCGGCCGGACTGTCGGGGGTCGAGCTCGCGGCGAGCGCGGGGAACTACCTCGGCGACGAGGGGCTGGAGCCGTTCTGGGCCGCTGCCGAGGAGCTCGGGGCGCTCCTGTTCGTCCACCCTGCGACGCGCGGCATCAGCCTCAGCGCGCTCGACGACCACTACCTGTGGAACACGGTCGGGAACCCCGCGGAGACCGCGATCGCGGGCGCCCACCTGGTTCTCGCAGGTGTTCTCGAGCGGCATCCCGGCCTTCGCGTCCTCCTCGCGCACGGCGGCGGAGCGCTGCCGGCGGTCTGCGGCCGGCTGGCGCACGGCCAGCGGGCGGTGGCCGCCGCGCGCGGCAGGCTCCGCGAGCCAGTGGAGTCGTCGATCGCCCGCTTCTACTTCGACACCGTCACCCACGACGCCCGCCAGCTCCGACGTCTCGTCGACGACTTCGGCTCGGACCGGGTGCTGCTCGGGTCCGACCGCCCATTCGACATGGGTGATCCCGATCCGGTGGGCACGGTGCGCGCGCTGGGTCTCGAGCCTGCCGACGAAGCCGCCGTCCTCGGGACGAACGCCGCTCGCCTGCTCCGCCGCTCCTGAGGACGGAGCTCCGGGGTAGACGGCTTTCAGGCGGGGTTCCTGAGCGCGCCGCGCGGCTCCTTCGACGGACGCTACCGGTTGACGAGTGACATGTCCGGGTACCGGTCTCCCTCGGCCACACCGGGAGGGAACGCGTCGGCCAGCTCGGCGAGCTCGTCCTCGCCGAGTGAGATCTCGGCCGCCTCGAGGTTCTGCTCGAGGTGCGCCACGTCGGAGGTGCCGGGGATCGGGACCACGTCGTCGCCCTGGGCGAGGAGCCACGCGAGCGCCAGCTGCGCCGGCGTCCGCCCGTGCTTGGAGGCGAGCGAAGAGAGACGCGCCTGCAGCCTCGCGTTGTGCTCGAGGTGCTCGGCCGAGAACCTCGGGTGGTTCCGCCGCACGTCGCGCTCGGCGAGGTCGCCCGTCTCGCTGAACCGGCCCCCGAGGAACCCGCGTCCGATCGGGCTGTAGGCCACGAAACCGATCCCGAGCTCACGCATCGCCGGCAGGACCTCGGGTTCGGGATCACGCGACCAGAGGCTGTACTCGGACTGGACCGCGGTGATCGGGTGCACGGCGTGGGCGCGCCGGATCGTCGCAGCCGAAGCCTCCGAGAGGCCGATGTGGCGGACCTTGCCCGCCTCGACGAGCGAGGCCATCGCCCCGACCGTCTCTTCGATCGGCACCTTCGGGTCCACGCGATGGAGGTAGTAGAGGTCGATGTGGTCGACCCCCAGACGTTGAAGCGAGGCGTCGCACGCCTCGGGGACGTACTCCGGCCGCCCGTTCACGCCCTGGAAGGCGCCGTCGTCGCGCCGGACGTTCCCGAATTTCGTGGCGAGCACGACCTCGTGGCGCCGCCCGGCGATCGCACGGCCGACCAGCTGCTCGTTGGTGAACGGGCCGTAGGCGTCGGCGGTGTCGAGGAAGGTGCAGCCGAGGTCGAGCGACCGGCGGATGAGCGCGACGCTCCCGTCGTCGTCCACCGGGCTGCCGTACATCGAGGACAGCGCCATGCACCCGAGCCCGATCGCCGCCACGCCGAGCCGGTTGCCACCGCTGCCGAGATACCTGGTCTCCACGTCCCTCCTCGATGGTTGCAGTGCCGTCACGACGATGCAATCGCCGGCCACGGTACCGATCGGCCGCTGGAGGGTCAAGCGGGCGGAGCGGCCTCTGGGCATGTCGAAGGCGCTTTGTCCCGAATGCGGCCGGGACGAGGATGCAATCGATTGGGGTGTAGCGTGAGCCCCATGACGGCCAGCCCCGACCGGAGCCACCGCGCAGCACCTGCACCGGGCGCGATGGCGGTGGACTTCGAGGCCCGAGTGGACTTTCGTCGCTTGCACGACTACCGGCTGCGCAGGGCGCGCGAGGCGCTCGAGCGCTCCGAGCTCGGTGCCCTGCTCTGCTTCGACTGCAACAACATCCGCTACATCACGAGCACGGCGATCGGGGAGTGGACGCGCGACAAGCTCACGCGCTACTGCGTCCTCGCACGCGGCGCGGAGCCGGTCCTGTGGGACTTCGGCTCCGCGGCGGTGCATCACCGGCTGTACTCGCCGTGGCTCGATCCGGCGAACTCGCGCCCCGCGGTGAGCACGATGCGGGGCGCGGTCGGGCCTGATGCGGGACTGGCCGACGAGGCCGTCGCTGAGATCGCCGACGTGCTGCGCCAGGCGGGTGTCCAGGACATGCCGGTCGGCATCGACTTGATCGACGCCCCGACGATCTTCGCCCTCCAGAACGCGGGGATCGACGTGCGGGACGGTCAGCAGGTGATGCTCGACGCTCGCCAGATCAAGTCCGCCGACGAGATCATGCTGCTGTCGAGGGCTGCCGCAATGGTGGACGGCGCCTACCAGCTCGTCACGGAAGCGCTGAAGCCCGGCGTCCGGGAGAACGAGATCGTCGCGCTCGTGAACGACACCCTGTACCGCATGGGGTCTGACGACGTCGAGTCGGTCAACGCGGTCTCCGGTGAGCGCTGCGTGCCCCATCCGCACAATTTCTCGGACCGGATGATCAGGCCGGGCGAGCAGGCGTTCTTCGACGTGATGCACGCGTTCAACGGTTACCGCACCTGCTACTACCGCTGCTTCTCGGTGGGGTACTCGACGCCCGCCCAGCGTGACGCGTACGCGCGGGCCCGGGAGTGGATGGACGCCGCCATCGCGTTGGTCAAGCCCGGCGTCGCGACGGATGAGATCGCACGCGGCTGGCCGACGGCGCAGGACATCGGCCTGGCGAGCGAGAGAGAGGCATTCGGGCTCGAGTTC
>JAJYGM010000287.1 GCA_021785095.1 Actinomycetes bacterium | reverse complement strand
GCCCCCTCATTCCGTACGAGTCGCCGCGCTCCCCACGCTCCCCACGCTCCCCCCGCCAGGCTGTGCTCCCAGGACCAGGCGGATTACCTCGGAGACGAAGGCGTCGGTGTCACTGTGGTTGTCTCTCGCCCATGTCGCTCCGTTGGCACCGAGCTGAGTGCGCAGGGCATCGTCGTCCAGGAGGCGTCTAACGCAGTCAGCCATCTCGCCCTGGTTACGCGCCCAAAGCCCGCCGTTGGAATTCGCTGCGTGCTCGGCCGCCACGGATGCATCTGGGACGACGACCGGTGTTCCGAACAGGAGGGACTCGATCGTTTCCCTTCCGATGGGGCCGGGTGGTCGCATGTCGACCGTGACCGACGCTCGTGCCATCAGGCGCCAGAGGTTCACCCGCGTGGGAGTCCACGTCATGTCGAAACGCCGCCCGGATCCGGTCACAAGCCAGCCATGCCGGCGCACCTCTGCGATCGCTACATCACCGAAGACGTGGCGCAAGTAGTCGTGTGGGGGACACCGCCAGCTGGCCGGATCGTCGCCGAAGGCCGATATCACGAGCACGTAGGCACCGAATGTTGAGACGCCCGCCATGGCAGACGCGGCAGCAAGCTGGTTGACGGGAAGGGCGAGGCGGATGTGACGGATGTCAAGCGCGCTGTCAGTCCCTAATCCTTGCGCGATGCGGCGCAGCTCCACGTCGGACAAGACGCCGATCGCGTCGCAGTGCTCGGCGATCGGCCGGAAGGCCTGGGAGGACAACACCGGGTCGTCACCACAGAGAGGAAGCAGGACGACTCTCGGTCGAGTTGGGCCGAGAGGCAGAGCCTCGCCCATCCAAAACGTCGCCAGTCCCGCGAGGACGACGACATCGGGATGCTGCTCCATCGTCGCGGTTATCGCCTCTTCCGAGACAAGTGCAGCCCGCTCGAGCAGGCCTCGGGCAGCCACTTCGGGCAGGGGTCCGCCCGGTTGGCGGCTCAAGGCAGCCCGTACAAGGCCGGCACGCAAAGAGGTGGCAGCGATGCCGGCGCCCCATCCGGCGCCCCAGCCTCCTCCCGAGATGCCCCCTGCAGGGATCCTGCGGCCAGCTCCCGCGCCGTCCCCGAGATCCCCCTTGTCAGGGGGGGCCGCAACCGAGTGAACCGGGAAGACGCCGTCATATCTGAGCCGAGGCGGGCGGGATCGGGGCTTGGAACGGTCCTCGATGCTCACGATGATGACTCGAGCGCGCAGAGCCATCGCTCCGGCCAGGAATCTCGTCGCGGCGGCGTGCTCCCCGCCGTTTGAAGCCCAGGCCTCGGTGACTATGACAACTCGTGGCCTGTGGTCGAAGAACTCGGCCTCATCGGCGGATACTTCCATGCCGGAAACCTCGACGCGGTACCCCTCTGACCCGCCGGGCACTGCCGCATACCCCTCTGACCCGACTCCACCGGCCACGCCGACCCGCTCAGTCATTCACCCGCTCGTCGACGTGATGGGCAAAGTCGATGAGATCGGCACGCACGGCCCCCATGAGGCGAAGCTGGGCTACGGACTCCTCGTCTGTCCGTTTTGCCACCGCATCGAGGGCGCGCACGTTCACGCCGAGATAGTCCTGCAACCGGTCGAAGTAGGGACCAAGGACTGCCATAACGGCCCGGTGTGCCAGTCGCCGGGCTATGCCCTTGGCCCCCTTTGCGGGCGGCGGCGCGAGCAGCGCCCGCAGGTCCCAGTTCTGATGCATCCAGCCGAGATGGTCGTTGAGATGAACCGGCACGCGGTTCAGTTGCGCGATCGTGGAGTCGAACGACTCCGAAGGCGCCCATACCTTTGGCGCTACGGTGCCGACTTCGCGCCGTGACGACCTCAGCTCGTCGACGATTCGCCGAGCATCGAGAGGAATTTCTCCCATCGCTCCTCATCTTCCTCGACCGGAAGCCGGCAGCCGTTGTCGAAACGACCCAGATTCCGGTTGTAGTAGGGATCTCCAGCCAGCATCACCGAGCGCCAGCGCTTCCGGAAGAATGGTGCTTCCTTGACGTCGTCGCTGTTGCCACGGCTCTTCGACTCAAAGTGGGTCATCTCGGCGAGGGGCGTGTAGACCACGAGCAGCCCGAGCCTGCGGAGCCTCAGGCAGTAGTCGATATCGTTGAAAGCGATCGGTAGCTCCTCTTCGAAACCCCCCACCTCCTCGAACACCGAGCGCCGCGACATGAGACAAGCTCCGGTGACTGCGGAGAAGTTGCGCGTCACAGTAGTGAGTGAGAGGTACCCGGGCTTGTCACCGTCCAGACCCTGTTGGATGTGAGTTGCCGCCCAGCCCACGCCCACGATGACGCCGGCATGCTGGATCGTGCCGTCGGGGTACAAAAGGCGCGCGCCGACCGCACCGACTTCTGGTCGCTCGGCTTGGGCGACCATTGCCGCCAGCCATCCGCGCGAACGCGCCACGACGTCATTGTTGAGGAACAGCAGGAGGTCGCCGCGAGCCTTGCGGGCAGCCTCGTTGTTGATGCTCACCCAGTTGAAGGGACCGGGAGCCTCGACCAGGCGGACCCTTCTGTCCCGGGCGAGGTCCTCGAGAAGAGCCCGGGTCTCCGGCAGCGCGCTGTCGTTGTCGACGAGGAGGATCTCGAAGTTGTCGTAGCCCGGAGACTTCACGAACGAGCGGTAGCAAGCGGCCGTGAGGGCAGGCTCGTCGCGAAACGGGATGATGGCACTCACTAGATGGGTGGACCGCGGCTCGCGCATGAAGTGGTAGCTGCCGGGAACGCTCGGGTGGTGGACGACCGTGGCTGTGATCCCCCGGCGCCGCGCCGCGTCTTCGAGCGCGCGGCGACCGGCCTCGAAGGCCCAGGGCTTAGCGTCGGTGTCGCCGCTCGCCGAACCTGGGGCCGTACGCCAGTGGTAGAGGATCTCGGGAATGTGGACGATCGCGCTCGTGACCTCGCTCACGCGGAGCATCAGGTCGTAGTCCTGCGCGCCGTCGAACTCCGAGCGGAGGCCACCGAGCTCGTTGACAAGGTCGCGCCGCACGACGAGGACGTGGCACATGTAGGCGTTGGACGTGAGCAGGTCTGGGGACCAGTCCGGCTTGAAGCTCGGCATGAAGCGCCGACCTGCAGTGTCGATCTTGTCCTCGTCGGAGTAGATGAGGTCGGCCTCAGGCCGTTCCTCGATGCTCTGGGCAATGCGCCCGAGGGCGTCGGGGGCGAGCTCGTCGTCGTGATCCAAGAAGACGACATACCGACCTCTCGCGAGAGCCAAGGCGTCGTTGGTGGCGGCCGAGATGCCGCCGTTGTCGGTCCGCGTCGTGAATGAGATCCGCGCTTCGGAGTCGGCCAGGAACGCAAGGCGCTGCGAAAGTGCGCTGTCGCCGGACGCGTCGTCACAAAGGCAGAGCTCCCAGCTCGAATAGCTCTGGGCCAGCACCGAAGCGACGCAGTGGTCCAGCATGTCGATCGGCGTGCGGTAGCACGGCACTACCACACTGAACAGCGGGCGATCTCGGGCCGGTGGCTCGACCGGCGGTGCCGCTGGCCGCCCGATCGCTGGCCGCCCGATCGCTGGCCGCCCGATCGCTGGCCGCCCGAGAACCGACCTGGCCCATACCGACCTGGCCCTGACCGACCTGGCCTCCGCCCCCCTGGGGCCCAGGCGCCTTAGGGCCGCGCTGTACCCTGAGGCCGGCTCGCTCGACGCGAGCAAGTCCTCGGGGGCGACACTTCGAGTAGAGGTGTCCTCGCCCCGCGCCGTCAGCCAGCTCCTGTACCGGTACTCGTCCTCGGTCGCATTCAAGAGGTAGGGCTGGGGATCACCCCGCCGCCCCGGCTCGTTCGGTGGCGTCGAGAGAAGCTGGCCGGCCAGCTCCTGGCCGAGCCACTCGATCCCGTGCCACATGCGGGCAGCATCCAGGCGTTGCCCGAGCGCGTACGTCGTCCAGAGCGACTCAGCCGACACCAGCTCGTAGCGAAACGACCGGTGGGGTCCGCGTAGCGCGAGCAGCTCGTCGTACAGCTCCTGCTGCGCGGCGGCCAACCGCCGCTCTCGCGGCCCGACTGGGCCGTCACCATCGCGAAAGTGCCGCAGGGAATCCTCGAAGGGGAGGTCCGATCCGTCGTGGGCTGAAGCGCCCGGCGGCACGACCCCGACTTCGTGGAGCCAGTTGTTCACTTCTCGGCCCCATGAGCCCGCATCTCCCACGGCATCGGAGAAGTCAGAAACGAACACGGGGAGGCCCTCCAAGCCCGCGACGGCGCAGCGGAGGTACCGCTCGAAGAGCGCCAGCCCGGCCGGCAGCTCGACAGCTTCACGTTCCTCGAGCGACCTGGCCACCTCAAGGGGATGGCGCAGGCAGAGGATGGCTGCCACGGGCCTGTCGATCACCTGGCGCCAAAACGGCAGCAGCAGTGCCGTGCGCGGATCCGTCCAGCAGACCGGCCCATCGTGCTCGCCGAACGCGGCCGCAAAGGCTCTCCTTGAGCGCTCCAGCATCGAAGCCAACCCCACCGATGCCGCATGGTCGCCCGGAATCGGAGGCGGGGCGTCCCAGGAGCCACCGAGCCGGCGGAGGGCCTCGTCGCTCTCGGCGGCAAGAGCCATGCTCTCGAAGCGACCGCGGTCACCGTCACGAGTGTGCCCGAGAGGATCGCTTCCTCCGGGGAGCCAAAGCCCGAGACGGCCCACGGCCTCGGCGACCACGGACATACCACTTCGGTGCATGCCGACCACGAGGACGGCGTGCTCGCTCGAGGGTTCGGGTCCCTTATTGGCGTCGCTGGCTGTCATGACTGCTGGGTTGGAAAGGCCAGCACCGCCAAGGCTTCGCCGCTGGCGCTGGGACCCACGGGACCATCGTACGCTTGGCGTTGGGAATCTGCCACGATAGGAACGTGACGTGTTCAGACCCGTCGCGCGAGGTGGCATGGCTGAATTGACCGCCCCGGGCGTCTCCACAGAGCTCACCGGCCGTCGAGTGAGGTTGCGGCCTCTGCGCGAAGAGGACTTCGAGGCCTGGCAAGAAGTGAGGACGAGGTGTCGCGACTGGCTGCTGCCGTGGGAGCCGCGGCCGGCCAGCGCGCCATACCCTCCCGAGGATCGCCAGAGCTTTGCCACCCGGTGTGCCATGAGGGAGCGGGAGAGGCAGCTCGGCACGGGTTTCGCTTTCGGGATATTCGCGGGACCCCGCTTCGTCGGTGAGGTCAACCTCTCCTCGGTACAGCGAGGGCCATTCCAGAACGCATATGTCGGCTACTGGATGGACCAGATGCAGGCGGGCCGCAGCTACGTGCCGGAGGCCTGTGTGCTGCTCTTCCGGTTCGCCTTCGAGGACCTGGGGCTGCACCGGCTCCAGATCTCGATCATCCCGCGGAACCGTCCGAGCCGTCGGGTAGCCCAGAAGCTCTGGTTGCGAGGTGAGGGCATCGCCCTTCGCTATCTCGAGATCGACGGGAAGTGGGAGGACCACGTTCGCTACGCGATCACGAGTGAGGAGTGGACCGAGCGGCGCGAGCGGTACCAGCGGCAGTGGCTGAGCGAGCAGAGCGCGTTTTGAGGGGTGCCGGCGAGCGCACGATCGCCGGCGAGTGCTTGAAGAACGCTTCGACATCGGCGTCGTAACGGTAAGGGGCGAGGTGTGGCCCCACTGCCTTTCTCAGCCGTATCGTCTCGGCGCAGCGCGCCACCGCGCCGGCGGAGCTGGTCGAGAACTCGAAACCCGTCGCCTTGAGCTTCGAAGTGTCTATCCCCCGACCGAATCGGAGCAGGCTCTCGAGCTCACCGGGAAGGTCGAGCCACCCGAGCCGGATGAGCGGAGCGGCGACCTGGCGCGTAAGTAGCGGCGAGATCGGCAGGCGCCGGGCACCCCCGATGCTCGCGACCTCGCTCACCGGGACCTTGCCGTCTCCAGCGACGTTGTAGGTGCCGCCGATGGAGCCGAGAACCACTGCCTCGAGGCACCGCACGGCGTCGTCTTCTGCCACGAACTGGATCAAGGGGTCGAAACCGGCGATGCACGGCATCACGCCGCGCGCGAGGTTTCGGCTGATCGGCGTCGTGATCTCCCTTCCGAGCACGTTGGCGAAGCGCAGCATGCTGACGGTCACCGCGGGGTTCGATTCGGTGAACTCCCTGACGTAGCCCTCCACTTCGACGAGCGAGCGTTCGAGACGCGAGCGAGCCGGGCGCGAGCGAGGGGTGTCCTCGCTGAACCAGGCGGGATCGGCGGGGTTCGCGCCGTAGACGAGAGATGACGACTTGACGACCACCTGGCGGACCGAGGAGTTGGCGGCGCCGGCTGCGGCGAGCAGGTTCATCGTCCCGATCACGTTGATCTCGTGCATCGCACGTGCCGACATCGCAGACGAGTCCACGACGAGGAAGGTGTGGACGATCGTGTCTACCTGAGTTGCTGTCACTATGCGTGCGAGCAGTGAGTAGCTGCTGTCCGCACGGACGTACTCAGTCCGTTCGAGCGGAACAGATGGGGTGCCAGTGCCCATGCCGAGCACCATCTCGACTCCAGCGTCAGCTTCGAGCGCGGCAGCCATCCGGCCACCCCAGAAGGTGTCGAGTCCCGTGATGAGGATGCGCCGTCCCATATCAACCGAACCAGATGCTGCGCCGGTGCGCGAGCATGTCGTAGAGGGCCTCTTGGAGGTGCTGGCGGATCGCCTCGGCCTCGTCCATGACCCGACCCCTTTCGTACTTCGCCAATCCGGGCGCGACATCGAAGAAGACCGGCTCCAGAACGCGGAAACGGAACTTCGCCGGCAGGTGCACGATCGATCCGAGCACCGGCCCGAGGAGAAGATGGTTGACCGTGATGGGAAGGTACGGGAGCTTGAGGGCCCGGGCAGCTCTCGGAAGGCGCAGGAGGATCGGCATCGACTCCTCGGCGCCGATGACGGCGATGGGCACTATCGGCACCCCGGCCCGCATTGCCGCCTCGACGAAACCCCCCCGTCCGAAGCGCCC
>JAJYGM010000691.1 GCA_021785095.1 Actinomycetes bacterium | reverse complement strand
CCCGAGCGCAGCGCCTCGAGCGCGCCGCGCAGCGCCTCGAGCTCCGCCCGCACGGCGGCGACGTCCCGACGCACGTCTGCGACGTCGGCGCCGAGGGAGCCGGCCTCCGGTGTCGGCGGCGCCGCGGATCTCGCACCGGAGGCCGCGTACGCCGAGCCGGTGCCTCTCGCTGGCGTCTCGAGACCGGCAGCCGTCGCACCACTCGGAACATCCTCTGCGAGCAGCGACGCCCAGCGGTCCTCTTTCTGACCGGGGCGGCGCCCCAGGAGCACGGCGAGCGGCTCCTCCCTCTGTGCGAGCAGTCCGAGCTCGTGGTCCACGGACTCGACGGCGGCCATGCGCACGGTGCGGGCGCGCAGCTCCGCGGCGGTCTGCGGCCCGCGCAGCTCGAGGACCGCGAGCACGGCGAGCTGGGGGGCGTCGAGCCCGAGGGTCTCGTCGAGCACGTGGCGGTAGCGCACGACGGAGCGGCCGTGCGAAGGGAGCACCGCTCGGACCATCCGCTTCGCCTTCAAGGACTCGACCGCGCCGAGGACCTCGCTCTCGGACAGCGAGATGACGGGCTCGCGGTTGGACGACTGGTTGCAGGCCTCCACCAGCGCGTGCAGCGTGAGCGGGTAGTGCTGGGGGATCGTCAGGTGCTTCTCCACGAGGGACGCGACCACACGCCCCTCGAGCGCGGTCAGCCGGTCCATGCGGTCAGCCGGTCCATGCGGTCAGCCGGTCCTTCAGCTCGCTCAGGACGGGGACCGGCCCGGGGTCGACCCCCTCCGCCGCAGCGAGGTGGAGCGAGACGAAGTCCCCGAGGAGCACGAGGTCGTAGAGCGCGGCGACGTCGCTGACCGCGTCGGTCCGAACGTCGAGGACGTCCGCAAGGACTTCTGTCATGAGCTCCTCCACCAGCTGGAACCGGCGCGCGACGCGAGGATGCTCACCGGGATGGCGCAGGACGACCGCCGTGACCGCCTGGCGGGTCACGTCGCCGTGCTGCCCCCACCCGGCCACCTCGTTGTGGCACAGCTCGGGCTGGAAGGAGACGAAGGCCGGTGACTTCGCGTTCTCGTTCACCTGGGTCTTCCACCGCGTCGCCGCCACCCCGGTCGGCCCGGGCGTCCCGTGCACGAGAGGGATGGTCCTGCCGACCCGCTTCGCCAGCTCCTGCGCCGTGCTGCCGGGCCTGACGAGGCCGTCGCGGCTCTCCCCCACCACGCGGGCCGCGTCGCGGAGCAGCCCTGCCATCCCCTGGAGCAGGCCGATCCGCTCGAGCACCACGAGCGGGGGGACCGAGAGCGCGCCGATTCCGGCGCGCGGCTGGGGGATGCCTGCGGGGACCGCGACGAGCGGCCACCCGGCGGCCGTCGCGATGTCGGCCAGCGCGCCCGGGCCGGACACGGCCACGACGGGAGCACCGCGGGCGCGCGCGTCTTGCATGCACGAGAGCGTCTCCTCGGTGCCGCCGGAGAAGGAGAGCGCGAAGACGAGCGTGGACGGGCCGACGTGCGCCGGGAGCCGGTAGCCCTTCACCACCTGCACGGGGACGCCCGCGCGCGGCGACGCGAGGGCCTCGAGCACGTCGCCGGCGATCCCGCTCCCCCCCATGCCGCAGGCCACGACCGAGCTGAACGGTCCTCGAGCAGCGAGGTCGCCGAGGTCCACCTCGGCCGCGCGGTCGATCGCTTCCTCCATCTGCTCGGGGAGCGCCGCGGTGGCCCCCCACATGCCGAGCGAGTCGACCGGGAGCGGCGAAGGTGCGGTCGTCACCCGCCCGCTCCACCGCCCTCAGGCCGGAGCTCCCCCCCGGGCGGGCGGCCCGCCAGGCCGGTCTCCGGCACGCCCTGGCGCTGCGCCTTGGCCATCAGACGATCGTGCTCGCCGTCGCTGACGCTCCGCGACTCGTCGACGAGGAGGACCGGGATGTCGTCACGGACCTCGTAGCCCTTCTTCAGCCGCGGGTTGTAGAGGAGCTGCTCGTCCTCGAACCACAGGAGCGGGCCCTTGTCGACAGGGCACACGAGGACGTCGATCAGCAGTTGGTCGAGTGGCACCGGTCTCCTTCTCCCGTGGATCTCCTCAGGGCATCTCTGCACGGACCAGGTCGAGGACCTCGGCCACGTGCCTCGCACAGGATGCCTCGTCTGCCGCCTCCACGTTCAAGCGCAGCAGCGGCTCGGTGTTGGACGGCCGCAGGTTGTACCACCAGTCGCCGTGCTCGACCGTGAGGCCGTCGAGCCGGTCGATCTCGCACCCATTGGCCGCCTCGGAGTCCGCGACGGCTTCGACGGTCTTTCCGGGGTCGGGGGCCTCGGTGTTGATCTCCCCGGAGTCCGCGTACCGGCGGTAGGGCCGGAGGAGCTCGGAGAGGGGCCTGCCGCTCACGCTCATGAGCTCGAGCACGACCAGCGCGGTGATGACCCCGGAGTCGGCCCGGTAGTTGTCCCGGTAGTAGTAGTGGCCCGAGTGCTCGCCGCCGAAGATCGCGCCGGTCTCGGCCATCACCTGCTTGATGAAGGAGTGCCCCACCCGGGTGCGGATGCCGGTGCCACCGTGCTCGGCGACCGCCTCGCGGACCGCGTGCGAGCAGATGCAGTTGTAGAGCACCGTCGCACCGGGGTGCTTCTCCAGCATCGAGACCGCGACCAGAGCGGTCGTGAGCGATCCCGACACCGTCTCTGCCCGCTCGTCGACGAGGAAGCAGCGGTCCGCGTCGCCGTCGAAGGCCAGGCCGACGTCGGCGCCCGACTCGAGCACCGCGGCCTTCAGATCGCGCAGGTTCTCTTCCTGGATGGGGTCGGCCGGGTGGTTCGGGAACGTCCCGTCGAGGTCCCCGTAGAGGACGTCGACCTCGAACGGCAGCCCCTCCATGACGCGGGGGAGGACGAGCCCGCCCATCCCGTTCGCCGTGTCGGCCACGACGCGCAACGGCCGCAGGGACCCCACGTCGACGAACGACCTGACGTGCGCGGCGAAATCGGACAGCACGTCTTCGTGGTCGATCGGCGCGAGCGGCGTGGTGGCAGGCGGGGGCGCCGACAAGAGCTCGTTGGTCAGCGCCTCGATCTCCGCGAGCCCGGTGTCCCGTCCGATCGGCCTCGCGCCGGAGAGGCAGAGCTTCACGCCGTTGTAAGCCGCCGGGTTGTGCGAGGCGGTGAACATCGCGGCCGCCGAGTCGAGCTCCCCCGACGCGAAGTACAGGCAGTCGGTGGACGTCATCCCGAGATCGGTGACCGCGGCGCCCTCGGCGCGGGCCCCCGTCGAGAACGCCTCGGACAGCGCGATGCCCGAGTCGCGCATGTCCCTTGCGACGAGGATGCGGGGCGCCTTGGTGAAGCGGGCCATCGCACCACCGATGGCGCGGCACATCGCGGCGTCGATCTGGTCGGGAACGGTGCCGCGAATGTCGTACGCCTTGAAGACCTCGGCCGTCGTGCCCATGGGCCGGTCAGCCTACCCAAGGCGGGTGCGGCGCTTCCGGAGGATCCACACGACGAGCATCGCGAAGAGCGCGGCCGCCCCGGCCAGGGTCGCGGCGTCGCCGGCCTCTGTCACGGTGGTGGTGCCGTAGGTGAGCACGACGTGGTGGCGCGTCGGCACGACCACCATGAGGTTGGGCGTGGCGCGCCACGGGCCCTCCGCCCCCAGCGCGTGCCAGTTCGGGAAGTAGGACACCTTGACCAGGACCGGCCGTCGGAGCGCCCCGACGCCGAAGCTGATCGCCTCCGGGCCGACGCGCACGTCGAGGACGCGGGTGGGCTGCACGGAGACCGACGGGGGATGGACGGCACGATCTGCGGCGATGCGCGGCCAGCGCGCCGGCCCGCCCGCGACGAGCTCGGTCGCCCACACCGAGGGGTCGAGGTACCACTCGAGCGACGGGCCCTCTTTCATGGAGCTCCCGGCGCCGATCCGCCCGAGCCATGTCGACTGCCCCTGGCCGACGCCGGCGAGGACCGCGGGCTCCTTCGTGAGCGGCGTCACGATGGGAGAACGCGCCACCTCGTAGATCCTCCAGGTCACCGACAAGCGGTCGCCCTCGTATGTCGACCGCCACGGTCCGCTCGTCGCGAGCAGCCTGAGTGTGGGGTCCGCCGACGCCTCCTGGACGACCTCTGTGCTGAACGCCATGAAGTAGCGCACGCCGAGCAGCTGCAGGTGCCGGACGCCGAGGCTCACTGTGACCGGTCCGTAGGGCAGCCCGACCACCGGTTCCGAAGGTGACGCGGAGAGCTCCGCCTGGTTCAAGAAGTGGTAGGGCATCGTGGCGGAAGACTCGAAGAGGAGGCCTTCCATCGAGTCGACGCACCCGTGCGTCCAGTACGGCAGGAGCATCAGCGCCTCGGGGGTGCCGAAGCGGTTCTCGTCCGATGTGTACTCCCACATGGCGCGACCGCACCCGTCCTTGCGCCCGATCGCACCCATGAGGCGCATCAGGCCCCGGTACTCGGGGTAGGCGGCCTTCCCCTGGTACCCCGAGTAGTTCCACTGCGCCCACACGCTCACCTGGTTCGGCCCGGGTTGGACGCCGATCCCGGGCAGCTCGGAGGCGAGAGCGGGGATGAAGGGGGGGACGACGGCGGCCAGCGCTGCTGCGATCACGACCAGGGTGCCGCCGACCGCGCCAGGTGCCCACGGGACCGAGCGCGGCGGCCTGCGCCACGCGATCCCCCCAGTCGTCCGGACGGCCCAGCGCAGCACGCGCTCCCGGCGCAGCGCGCGGGCTGCGGCCGCGACCGCCACGCCGGCGACCCACCCCGCCATCAGGTAGACGCACAGGAACCACAGCGGCAGGTACCTGACGTTGTAGAGGCTCCGGAGCGGGTCCGCCACCACGACGAGCGCCGAGATGCCGCCGAGCACTGCGACGACGAGGCCGAACCGGCTGCGGGTGCGCACGGCGACGACCAGTGCGACGCCGGCGAGCGCGAGCGCCCAGAGGTCTGCGTGCGGGAAGAAGATCGACGTATAGGTGGTGACCTTCGCGTAGTTCATCGACGACGAGAACGCGTTGCGGGAGCCGAAGGGGACGAGCCACCATGCGGAGAGGAGCAGCCCGACGCCGACCGTCGAGGCAGCCCACCACAGCGTGGCTGCGCGGCCGCGGGGGGAGGCGGAGGTGCGGGGGCAGGTGGTGCCGCGGGGGGAGGCGGAGGTGCGGGGGCAGGTGGAGGCTCGGGGTGAGAGCTCCGCGGGGTCGTCGTTCAGGCGGAGACCCGGGAGCAGCTCCACGACCGTCAGCACCACGGCGCCGGCGATCGCGAGCGACGCCGGCACGACATGGGCGAGCATGCAGAGTGCGAGCGTGATCGCCGCCCACGCTCGGTGGCGTCCAGTGCGGATCCCGCAGGCGAAGAGGCCGAGGAACACGAGCAGGAGGGCCACCGACAGCGAGTACGGGTACTCGCCCGCCAGGGTGGAGAAGAGGTTGCCCCCGTAGATGGTCCACGTGTAGTCGAAGAGGAACGGGAGCGTGGCGGCGGCGAGCGCCGCGGGAACCGGAGCTCGCAGCCCGAACAGCCGGCCGAGCGCCCACGCGGAGACCGGCAGGAGGACGGACCCGAGGATCGTTGCGAGCTTGAAGGCCACGTCGTAGCTGATGACATGCGAGGCGAGCGCGGTGAGCACGTCGGGAAGGACGAAGTAGAAGGTGTACGCCGGATAGCCGTCGTACCATCCCGGGTCCCACCCGGTGAGATGTGGGAAGAGGATCGTGTTGAACAGCGACGGCATCATGAAGTGGGCGCCGGTGTCGCCTCCCGTCGTGGCAGTGTCCGTGAAGAGCATCGGCAGGTGCATCTGCCACAGCACCACGGCGACGACGCCGAGTACGGCTGCTGCCGTCGCGAGCGCAGAGGCGCTGGCAGGGAGCCACCCGCGCGCTGGGGACATCGAGACGGCTTCCGGATCCCATCGCCACCCATCCGTCTGCACGCCCGGCTCGCCCTCGGACGGCGCCACGGCATCCGTGTCGAACGGCGCGCCCGCATCCGTCTGCACGCCCGGCTCCCGGTCGTCGTGGCCGTGTGGCCAGGTCACGGCGAGGCGGCCCACCGGGACGGCCGTCCCTGGCGGGGGGCTCCTGGGTCAGTGGACGACACTGCTGGAGGTGGCGAGGATCGCGAGCACGGCGACGAGGTTGAACGAGGCATGCGCGACCATGTTCATCCCTAGGCGGCCCGTCTTGTAGCTCACGACCGCCAGCAGCATCCCGAAGACGGCGAGCCCGGCGAACTGGTACAGCTCCCAATGGGCGAGTCCGAACAGGACGCCGTCCACGATCACCGCGGCGGCGACCCCGATCGTTCTCCGGCGGGCAGACCCTCGAGCCGAGGGCGCGAAGAGACGAGCGAGCGCTTTGAACGCGAGCCCCCGGAAAAGGATCTCCTCGAAGAACGGTGCGCCGAAGACCGTGAGAATCGCGATGACGAGGTAGCCCCATCCGTGCGACGCGCCCACGAGCTTCTGGGTCGGCGCTGTGAAGTGCTTCAGCTTCGGGAGGAACGGCGCGTAGAGGGCGTCGAGCACCAGCTGCCCGCCGACGCCGACAACGATGCCAGCAAGGTCGACGAGGCGGAACCGGACGCCCAGGTCGCGGAGGAACCGGCCCGTCCCCCGCATCTTGCTCGCGGCCCACGGGCCCGCCAGAAAGCCGACCCACAGACCCACGAGCGACGTGCCGACGTACCACTCCGGCGGCTCGGCCATCGTGGCGAACTTCGCCAGCTGGCCGCCCTCTCCGGCGGCGGCGGCGGCGATGGCGACGAAGACCGCGCCGACCACCTGGCCGACGGCGAACCCGAGGAGCCCCATGACGAGCCAGAAGCCGGCGGCTGCCTTCGTTGCTGGAAGCGCCCCCGGGCTGTCGAGGGGCTGGTGGCCGTCCTGCTCGGGCGGGCCGGACCAGCCGGGTGGAGGGGGCGGGTAGGCCCCGGGCGGCGGGTACGGCGGTGGGTACGGCGGTGGGTGGGGAGGC
>JAJYGM010000539.1 GCA_021785095.1 Actinomycetes bacterium | reverse complement strand
CCCGGTCTGGTGACCGTGCGCGGGGCGCGCCTGCTCGGGCGCGCGGATGTCGTCGTGTACGACCGTCTCGTCCACGCCGACCTGCTCGGCCTGGCCCGACCCGGCGCCGAGCTCGTCGACGTCGGAAAGCGACCTGGGGACTCGGTGTCCCAGGAGGCGATCAACGCGCTCCTCGTGGCCCGCGGCCGGGGAGGCGGCTGTGTCGTCCGGCTGAAGGGGGGTGACCCGTTCGTCTTCGGCCGAGGCGGGGAGGAGGCGCTCGCCCTCCGATCTGCCGGGGTTCCCTTCGAGGTGGTGCCCGGCGTCTCCGCTGCCGTCGCCGTCCCCGGCGCAGCGGGCATCCCCCTCACCCACCGCGGCCTCGCCAGCGGCTTCTCGGTCGTGACGGGCCACGGAGCCGGTGGTGAGCCGGACGCCGCGAACTGGGCCGACCTCGCACGGCCCGGGCACACCCTCGTCGTGCTCATGGGTGCCGGCACGCGTGCAACGCTCGCAGACCGGCTCCTCGGTGCCGGTCGCGACCCCGCCACGCCGGTTGCCGTGATCGCCTGGGGGACGTACCCGGCCCAGGTCGTGGAGCGGACGACGCTCGGGGATCTCGCCAGCTCGACTCTCGGGCCGCCGGTCACGATCGTGGTCGGCGAGGTGGCGGCGCTCGAGCTCGAGTGGTGGAGCCGCCGTCCGCTGGCGGGTCAGCGCGTCGTCGTCACCCGGGCGGCCGACCAGGCCGGCGAGCTCCTCCAGGAGCTCGCCGAGCTCGGGGCCGAGGTCGTGGCCCTCCCGGTGATCGCCCTCGCACCACCGAGCGACGGCGGGAGGGCGCTCCGCGCCGTGTCGGCCTCGCTCGCCTCGGCGGACTGGGTCGTCCTCACCTCCGCCAACGGCGCGGCCCGCCTGCTCGAGGCCGTCCCCGATGCGCGGGCGTTCGGCCGGGCTCGCATCGCGGCGATCGGACCCGGGACGGCGGCCACGCTCGCAGCGGCGCATCTCCTCGCCGACCTGGTCCCGCCCGAGTACGTCGCCGAGAGCCTCCTGGCAGCCTTCCCCTCCCCACCCCCTGGCGGTGGGCGGGTCCTGCTCGTGCGGGCGGAGGTCGCCCGGGACCTGCTCCCCGAGGGCCTCCGCCGCCTCGGCTGGGAGGTCGAGGTCGTCCCCGCCTACCGCACGGTCCGGCCTGGCGCCGACCCGGCAGCGCTCGCGTCGGCGCGCGGAGCCGACTGGGTCACGCTCACGGCGTCCTCGACGGTGACCGGTTTCGCGGCGTTGATCGGAGGGGCGTCGGCCTTCTCGGGCCGGGTCGCGGCGATCGGACCCGTGACCGCCGAGGCTGCCCGCCGCGCGGGTTTCCGGGTGGACGCCGAGGCTTCGCCCCACACGATCCCCGGCCTGGTCGAGGCGCTGGTGCGGGCCGTCGCCCAGCACCAGTCCGGCCGGCCGTAGGGTACGGGTGATGTCCTTTCCCGTCGAACGCCCCCGCAGGCTCCGCCGTACCGCTGCCCTCCGCCGCCTTGTCGCCGAGACCGAGTTGCGTCCGAGCGACCTCGTCGCACCGCTGTTCGTGCGGGAGGGGATCGACGCGCCGCAGCCGATCGCGTCCCTTCCCGGCGTTGCGCAGCACTCGCTCACCTCGCTGCGCAAGGAGGTGCGCCACCTCGCCGCGCTCCGGGTGGCGGGCTGCATCCTCTTCGGGGTCCCCCTGCGCAAGGACGCCGAGGGGAGCGGCGCGTCCGACCCCGACGGGATCGTGCAGCGCGCGCTCCGCGAGGTCCGGGACGAGGTCGGCGACGAGCTGGTCGTGATGGCCGACCTCTGCCTCGACGAGTACACCGACCACGGGCACTGCGGGGTGCTCGCACCGGACGGGTCCGTGGACAACGACGCCACGCTCGAGCGCTACGCGCGCGCCGCAGTGGCGCAGGCCACGGCGGGTGCGGCGGTGGTAGCCCCGAGCGGGATGATGGACGGCCAGGTCGGCGCGATTCGCACTGCCCTCGACGCGGCGGGCCACGAGGCGGTGGCGGTGCTCGCCTACTCGGCGAAGTACGCGTCTGCGCTCTACGGGCCGTTCCGGGAAGCGGTGGACGTGACGATCGCCGGTGGCGGGGACCGGCGTAGCTACCAGCAGGATCCGGCGAACGCCCGGGAGGCGCTGCGGGAGGTCGCACTGGACCTCGCAGAGGGCGCGGACATGGTCATGGTGAAGCCCGCCCTCGCGTACCTCGACGTGTTGGCAGCCGTCGCCTCGACGAGCCCCGTTCCGGTCGCGGCTTACCACGTGAGCGGGGAGTACGCGATGGTCAAGGCGGCGGCGGCGCAGGGCTGGATCGACGGCGACGCGGTCATGGCGGAGCACGTGGGCGCGATCAAACGCGCCGGTGCGGACTTCGTGCTCACCTACGCCGCGGCGGACCTGGCGGCGAGCTGTGCCTGAGCCCGGCTCGAGCGCGGGTGCAGGGACCGCTGGCGTGCCGGGCGCTGGGGAGATGACCAACGAGGCACTGTTCCGCCGTGCGCTCGACTGTCTCCCGGGAGGGGTGAGCTCGCCGGTTCGCGCGTTCCGCTCCGTCGGCGGCACGCCCTACTTCGTGGCGAGGGGCGAGGGCGCCTACGTCGTCGACGTCGAGGGCCGCCGCTACCTCGACTACGTCCAGTCCTATGGCGCGTCGATCCTCGGGCACGCCGACCCGGCCGTGCTGGACGCGATCGCGGCCGCAGCGGCGGGTGGGACCAGCTTCGGCGCGCCGACCCTCGGGGAGGTGCTGCTCGCGGAGGAGGTGCGCCGCCGAGTGCCCGCCGTGGAGCTGCTGCGCTTCACCTCCTCCGGCACCGAGGCCACGATGAGCGCGATCCGCGTGGCGCGAGGCTTCACCGGGCGCAGCCGCGTGGTCAAGTTCGCCGGGTGCTACCACGGCCACGCGGACCTGCTCCTCGCCGGGGGCGGGAGCGGCCTGTCGACGCTCGGCCTGCCGGACTCTGCGGGCGTCCCGACGGAGGCCGTCGCGGAGACCGTCGTCGCTCCCTACAACGCGGTTCCGGACCTCGACGAGCGCGTCGCGTGCGTGATCGTGGAGCCGGTTGCGGCGAACATGGGGGTCGTCCCGCCCGAGCCCGGGTTCCTCGGGGCGCTGCGCACGGCCTGCGACGAGACGGGCGCGCTGCTCGTCTTCGACGAGGTGATCACCGGCTTCCGCCTCGGCCCTGGCGGGGCAGCCGAGCGCTTCGGGGTACGGCCGGACCTGCTCTGCTTCGGGAAGGTCCTCGGAGGTGGGCTCCCGATCGGCGCCTTCGGGGGGCGCCGCGACGTGATGGAGGTGCTCGCGCCCATCGGGCCCGTCTACCAGGCGGGGACGCTCTCGGGGAACCCGCTCGCGACCGCGGCGGGCCTGGCTGCGCTCCGCCAGCTCGACCGGGGGGCCTACGACCGCCTGGAGGACGGTGCCGCCGAGCTGGCGGCGGGGCTCGCGCTGGCGGCGGAGGATGCCGGGGTGGCGCTCCAGGTGCCCCGGGTCGGGCCGCTCCTCGGGGTGTTCTTCGCTGCACAGCCGGTCACCGACTACGAAGGGGCGAAGGCGTCTGCTGCGACGGGCCGCTACCCGGTCCTCTTCCACGCGCTCCTCCGCGAAGGCGTCGCGTTCGCCCCTGGCGCGTATGAAGCCCTCTTCCCGAGCCTCGCCCACGGCGATGCCGAGCGTGCTGCCACCCTCGTGGCCGCCGGGAAGGCGCTGCGCGCCGTGGCGGCGTCGGGTTAGGCCGCGGGCTCTTCCCCGATGGCGGGCGCTGGCGGCCGCTGCTCCGGCACCGCAGCCCGCTCGGCGCGGCCCCCGGGCTCGGGGACCGCGGCTGCAAGGACCGCGGCGGCACGGTAGCCGAGCTCCGGCACCGCGATCGCTCCGGGCCGAAGGATGTTCGCCATCACCCGGACCATGCCGCCCATGAGCCGTTCGGAGCGCATCCCCGTGGTCAGCGCCGCCTGCATGACCGCCGGCCGTCCGATCACCCGGACGAAGAGCCGACCGAGGCGGTAGTAACGGGCGTAGGCCTCCTCCAGGGCGTGCTCGTAGCCCATGAGCGCTGCGTCCCCCTCGCCAGCGAGGGCTGTGGCGAGCGCGCTCGCTGCGAGCCGGCCGGTCTCGTAGCCGTAGGCGATGCCCTCGCCGTTGAACGGGTTGATGCTCCCGGCGGCGTCCCCTGCGGCGATCCAGCCGGCTCCGGCTCGGGGATGGACCGCGAGCCCCATCGGGAGCTTCCCGCCGGTGGGCGCCGGGCTCGCCGGGTCTGGCTCCAGCGCCCAGGCCCCGCGCTGGGTCTCGACGTAGCGTTCCAGGAGGTGAGTCGTGTTGAGGCCCTTCCAGCGCGGCGAGTTGGAGAGGAGCCCGACGCCCACGTTCACTCGCCCGTCGCCGAGCGGGAAGATCCACCCGTAGCCCGGGACGACCTTGCCCTGTTCGTCCCGGAGGTCGAGCGTGCTGTCGATCCACGGCTCGGCCGACCGCGGCGAGCGCCAGTACCCGCGGATCGCGAGCCCCATCGGCCAGGCGCGCACCCGCTCCGTGCCGAGCGCGCGCCCGAAGCGCGAGTTCGAACCGTCGGCGACGACGACGAAGCGGGACCGCACCGGCGCCGGCTCCCCTCTCCCCGCCGCGAGGACGCCGACGACCCGGCCGTCCTCGCAGAGCGGCGACGCCGTGACACCTTCGAAGAGGGAGGCACCAGCCTGAGCGGCGTTGCGGGCCACCGCCACGTCGAGGTCGTGGCGGGTCACGACGTAGCCGTAGCCCGGGTAGCTCGGGTGCGAGGGCCACGGCAGCAGGAGCGTCCGCCCGAAGCCGTTCGCGCGCAGTCCCCGGTAGCGGTGGTGGCCCTCGAGGAACTCGCCGAGGCCCATGTCCGTGAGTTGCGCAACCGCGCGCGGGGTGAGACCGTCGCCGCACGTCTTCGCCCTCGGGAGGTGCTTGCGCTCGAGGAGCGCGACGTCGGCGCCGGCGCGGGCCAGCCAGTAGGCCGCGGACGCGCCTGCCGGCCCTGCGCCCACGACGACGATGTCGTAGTGGCTCCGGAGGTTCGAGGTCACCCCTCGAGCGTAGGGTGGCGCCAGCGTCTTCGTGAAACGGGCTGGCGGCCCCGGTGCACGGCCTGGGAAGCCCGCCAGCAGGCCAACGTGTCGCTGGTTCGCGGCCGTGGTAGGAACGAGGAGCGGGTACGAATGGAAGGGCCCGGTCGCCCTCTGGGAGGTGACGCGGGCGTCCGAAGCGTGGTCTGGGAGGAGCGGTTGTGGCGCAGTACCTCGGGATCTTCGTGATGCTGGTGCTCTCGACGCTCTTCGCGCTGGTCTCGTGGGGTATGTCCCGCTTCGCCGCTTCGCAGCGGCCCACCGCCGCGAAGGAGGCCCCCTTCGAGTGCGGCATCGTGCCGGCCTTCGAGCCGGTCGAGCGGTTCCCGGTCCGCTTCTACCTGGTCGCGATGATCTTCATCATCTTCGACATCGAGGTGGTCTTCCTCTACCCGTGGGCCGTGATCTTCCACCAGCTCGGCCGGTTCGGCCTGGTCGAGATGCTCGTCTTCGCCCTCGCGGTCGTCGTCGCCTTCGCCTACCTGGTCTCGAACGGCGCGCTCGAGTGGGGCCCGGCGAAGCGGCTCCGGCGAGTGGAGAGCCCGCTCGTGCGGACCACGGCGTCGACGGTGCGCAAGGTCCCCTCGTCGGAACGGGCGGCCTGAGCCGATGGGTCTCGAGTCGCTCAACCACAACTTCCTGACCGGTCGCATGGAGGACATGGTCAAGTGGGCCCGGCGGAACAGCGTCTGGCCCGCAACGTTCGGGCTCGCGTGCTGCGCCATCGAGATGATGTCCGCGGGGGCGGCGGACTTCGACCTCGCGCGCTTCGGCATGGAGGTCTTCCGGAACTCCCCGCGCCAGGCGGACCTGATGATCGTTGCCGGCCGGGTGAGCCAGAAGATGGCTCCGGTGCTCCGCCAGGTCTACGACCAGATGGTCGAGCCCAAGTGGGTGATCTCGATGGGGGTGTGCGCCTCCACGGGGGGGATGTTCAACAACTACGCCGTCGTGCAGGGCGTCGACCAGGTCGTGCCGGTCGACGTGTACGCGCCGGGGTGCCCACCCGGCCCGGAGACCCTGATGCACGCGATCTTGACACTGCACGAGAAGATCCGCTTGGGGGAGATCATGCGCCGGCGGGACGAGACCGGTCGCGGGGCCGAGCTGAGCTTGGCCGGCATGCGCCGCGAGCCGCAGGTCGTCCACGTGGCGACGCCCCGATGAGCGAGCCGGGCGCCGCGCTCGCCGCGCAACGTGCCGACGGCGTCATCGTCGGGTCCTCGCGGGGCCAGCAGGTGCTCTTCCCCGAGCGTGCCCGGTACCGGAGCCTCGTCGAGGAGCTGCGCGACGACGGTTTCGAGATGTGCGTGGACCTCTGCGCCGTCGACTACCTGCGCCACCCGAGCCGTTCGCTCCCGGCGGGGGTGGCGCCCGAGCGCTTCGAGGTCGCCGTCAACCTGCTCTCGCTCTCGGCCCCGCGCCGGCTGCGCGTCCGCGTCCAGGTCCCCGAGTCCGATCCCGAGCTCGACTCGCTCTACGACGTCTACCCCGGTACCGAGGCGATGGAACGCGAGGCCTACGACCTGCTCGGCATCCGCTTCCTCGGCCACCCGGACCTCACCCGCATCCTCCTCCCGGAGGACTGGGAGGGCCATCCGCTGCGGAAGGACTACGCGATCGGGCGCGTGCCGGTGCAGTTCAAGGAGGCACCGGGCCGCCGATGAGCACGGTGCAGCGTTGCAAGCGAGGTGGGAGTCGATGAGCGACCAGACGGGGACGTCCGGCGCGCCCGGCGCGCCCGGGCCACACCTGGATCGCGACGGGCAGGGGGAGGGACGGGGCGCTGCGCAAGCGGCTGCGCCGCCTGCCGGCGTGCGGACCCTCGAGCGCCCGGCGCCGCTCGCCCCGGGGGCGGACCCGGCC
>JAJYGM010000625.1 GCA_021785095.1 Actinomycetes bacterium | reverse complement strand
CGACGGTCGGGGGTTCGCTCGCAAGGGTGCACTACCCGCCGGAGTGAGCACCGGACCTCGGTCTCGAGATCCGGGTGCTCCGGGACCGGGTGCTCCGGGACCGGGTGCTCCGGGACCGGGTGCTCCGGGACCGGGTGCTCCAGGACCGGGTGCTGCAGATCCAGATGCTCCGGGATCGTGTGCCCCGGCATCGCGTGCCCCGGCGTTCGACCAAGCCAGTTCGAGCGCCCTGGCACTTCCGACGTCGATCGCGCCGGTCGAGCTGCGAGAGCCGAGCAACGAGCTTCCGACGTTCGCCGCCACGACGAGCACCAACGCTCCCGCCTCGAGCCCGGAGAGCGTCTGGCCGAGGATGGCGAATCCTGCCAGCGCAGCGATCGCCGGTGCCATGCTCAGGAGGATCCCGAATGCACGGGGCGTCGCACTGCGGAGCGCTGCCAGCTCGCAGGAGTAGGGGATCACCGAGGCGAGCAACGCGACCGCGGCGCCGACGCCGAGCACGGCCGGGCGAAGGAGCGCCTCTCCGGCGTGCACCGCGCCGATGGGGGCTACGAAGAGGGCTCCGACGGCCATCGCGCCCGCAAGGCCGGTGGTTCCGCGAAACCGCTTGCCCGTCTCCTTGTTGAGGAGGATGTACGTGCCCCAGCAACAACCCGCAAGCGCGGCGAAACCGACACCGGCGATGTCGAGATCGTGGAGGACCCCGAAGATGCTCCCGCTCGCGAGGAGCAGCACTCCCGCGCCCGCGAGGACCACCCACAGCCCGTCGGTCCACCGGCGTGAGCCGACGACCGAGACCGTAAGGGGTCCCACGAATTCCACGGTCACCGCCACTCCGAGCGGGATCCGTGCGATCGACTCGTAGAAGGAGAGGTTCATCCCTGCGAGCACCAGGCCGAAGAGCACGAGCACGGCAAGGTCGGCGCGACGCGAGGGGTGCAGCACGGCGCGCACGTGCCGTCTCCAGGGCCGTGCGATCACGGCGAGGGCGATCGCTGCGAAGACGAGGCGGAGCGTAAGCGTGCCCGCCGGTCCCACCTGGCCGAACAACCTCGTGGCGAGCGCCGCGCCGCATTGGCTCGAGATGCTGCTCGTCATCACGAGCGCCGCGGCGGGCGGTCGGGAGGATCCGGTCGTCTGCGGGCGGAAAGGGTTGTGGCGCATCGGGCGCGAGGGCGGGCGGGTAGCTCAGTGGGGTGGTTCGGGTGGGCGGGTTGGTCACCAGGGTACCGGCGACTCGCCGTGGTGGTAGGTGGGCGGGCTGGTCACCAGGGTACCGGCGACTCGCCGTCGTGGCAGGCGGGCGGGTTGGTCACCAGGGTACCGGCGACTCGCCGGCGTGGCAGGCGGGCGGTCCCGCCGGGCGGGCAGTCCGCGGTGCGGTGCAAGTACCCTGGAGGATCACCGCCCCTGGTGGGGGTCGTGGAGCGGACGGAGGCGGCGACGTCCGGCGGGGGTCGGGGGCGCGAGGTCGGGGACCGGAGACAGAGGACAGGAGAAGCAAGGTCATGGGCGCACTGGACGGGCGTGTGGCGATCATCACCGGTGCCGGCCGCGGTATCGGCCGCGAGCATGCGTTGCTCTTCGCCGAGGAGGGCGCCAAGGTTGTCGTGAACGATCTGGGCGGCGCGCTGGACGGGTCGGGAGACGACCGTACGCCGGCCGAGAGGGTCGGCGACGAGATCAAGGCACTGGGTGGCGAAGCCGTCGCCAACACCGACGACGTCGCCGACTGGGAGGGGGGCAAGCGGCTGATCTCGTCGGCGCTCGAAGCGTTCGGCGACCTGCACGTGCTGGTGAACAACGCCGGCATCTTGCGGGACCGCATGATCGTCAACATGACGGAGGAGGACTGGGACAGCGTCATCCACGTCCATCTGAAGGGGCACTTCGTCCCGACGCGCCATGCCGCGACGTACTGGCGCGAGCGGGCGAAAGCGGGGGAGGAGGTACGCGCCTGCATCGTGAACACGTCGTCCACCTCAGGGCTTTTCGGCAACCCCGGCCAGACGAATTACGGGGCTGCGAAGGCCGGCATCGCCGCGTTCTCCGTCATCGCGTCGCAGGAGCTCGGTCGCTACGGCGTGCGCGTGAACGCGATCGCGCCGGCTGCCCGGACCCGCATGACCGAGTTCACCCCGGGCCTCTCGGACATCGTGAAGCGCCCGCAGGACGAGTCGCAGTTCGACGTGTGGGGTCCGGCGAACGTCTCGCCGTTCGTCGCGTACCTCGCGACGGAGGACTGCCCGCTGACGGGACGCGTGTTCTACGTCCAGGGTGGGACCGTGCGCAACTTCCAGAATTGGACGATGACCGACTCGATCGACCGGCCGACCCGCTGGACCGTCGAGGAGCTGAAAGCCGAGATGCCCAAGCTGGCACATGGCCAGGCGGCCGAGGCGCTGCGATAGGGGGCACCGGGAGCGGGGACGGACGGGCCACCGCGGCCCGACGGAGTACCCGGAGCACGGACGGAGTACCCGGAGCGGGGACGGGTCGGCGTCACTCCGTGATCGCGCGGAGCCGTTCTGCCATCTCGGCGGCTCGCTCGTCGGAAGGCGCCGCCTGGATGGTCATCAGCTTCGACATGTCCCCCTCGACCCGGATCCTTCCGGCCATGAACGCCTGCATCCCAGCCTGAGGGTTCCGATCGACCAGGATCGCCTTGGCCGTGTGGTAGTCGAGCGTGATCGTCAGGTCCGCGTCATCGACGTGGCCCTTGTCGATGTCGAGCTCGCCGGCGGTGGTGTCCATGTGCGCGTCGAGCTTCCCGTCACCGAAGGGGATCTCGGTCACCACCAGGTTCATCCGGACCGGGTGGTTGATCGCAGGGGAGCTGTCCAGGAGCTCCCCTCGGATCGCGTGGGCTTTCTCGATCCACTCGTCGCTGAGGAATGGGTAGGGCATCGAGCCGCTCCTTCGGGCTGCCGTGGTGGTGTCGAGAGAGGTTAGGGCGCGCTCCGCGGAATCGGGCGCGGCGCCGTCGGTAGAGTCCCAGGGGTGCCAGCCCCCGTCTTGCCCGGCGCCGAGCCCTTCTCCGCTGCCGGAGGCCCCGAGGGCGCGCTCCTCGTCCACGGGTTCTGCGGCAGTCCGCTCTCCATGCGGCGCACGGCGAAGAGGCTCGCCGCCAGGGGGTTCACCGTCGAGGCGCCCCTCTTGCCCGGCCACGGAACGGCGGTAGAGGACCTCGTGCCGCTCGGGTGGGGCGAGTGGTCGTCCGCCGTCGAGGCGACCTACGCCCGCATCCGGGAGCGTTGCCTGAGGGTGGCGGTCGTCGGTCACTCGATGGGCGGGACGCTCGCCTGCTGGCTCGCGGAGCGGCATCCCGACGTGCGCGGCATCGCTGTCGTGAACCCGCTGGTGGAGCCGTTCGACGACGAGGTGCGGTCAGCCGCCCGTTCTCTGCTCGAGTCCGGAGTGACCGTGTGGAAGGGCGAGCCGCCTGACACGGCGGACCCCACGGCAACGTCTTCCACCTACGACGGAGCTCCGATCGCGGCGTTCCTGTCGCTGAACGAGGGTGCAGAGGAGGTGGCTGTCGGGCTCGGCCGCATCAACTGCCCGGTGCTCGTCATCTCGAGCAAGGAGGACCATGTGGTGCCGACGACCAACGGCGACCTGCTCGCCTCGACGGTGAGCGGCCCTGTGGAGCGCGTGTGGCTGGAGCGGAGCTACCACAATGCGATGGTGGACTACGACCACGAGACGGTCGAGGAGTGGATCGAGGCGTTCGTCGTCTCGGTGACCGAGGAGCCGGGAGAGGCGGAGACATGAGCGAGCCACCTGCGCTCGGCCGCGACGACGTCGCCCACGTCGCCGGGCTCGCGCGTCTCTCCCTCTCCGAGGAGGAGCTCGACACGTTCACCGGGCAGCTCGCCCGCGTGATCGACCACGCTCGCGACGTCTCCTCGCTCGACGTTCACGACGTCCCCCCGACCGCCCACCCCCTTCCCGTTCGCAACGTCCTGCGGACCGACGATCCCTGCCCCGGGCTCGATCGCGGCGAGGTGCTGGCCGCCGCCCCCGACGTGGAGGACGGCCGCTTCAAGGTGCCCCGGATCGTCGGGGAGGCACCGTGACGGCGGACGGCTCAGACAGCGCGGTGGCCCTCGCCGACGCGGTCCGTCGCGGCGAGCGGTCGGCCCGCTCCGTGGTGGAGGCGGCGCTCGGCGGGATCGCCGCACGCGACCCCGAGCTCCACGCGTTTCTCCATGTCGCCGCCGACGGCGCGCGCGCCGACGCCGACGCGGTCGACGAGAAGGTGCGGGCCGGCGAGGACCCCGGCCCCCTGGCGGGCGTGCCCGTCGCGCTGAAGGACAACCTGTGCACCCGGGGGATCCCGACGACCTGTGCGTCGAGGATCCTCGAGGGTTGGCGGCCGCCGTACGACGCGACCGTGGTCACGCGGCTTCGCGATGCGGGCGCGGTCGTGGTGGGGAAGACCAACCTCGACGAGTTCGCCATGGGTTCGTCCACGGAGAACTCCTGCATGGGACCGACGCGCCACCCGATGGACCCCTCGCGGGTGCCGGGGGGCTCCTCGGGCGGCTCGGCCGCCGCGGTGGGGGCGGGGCTCGTCCCACTCGGGCTCGGATCGGACACGGGAGGGTCCGTCCGCCAGCCGGCTGCGCTGTGCGGGGTCGTCGGCATGAAGCCCACCTACGGCGTGGTCTCCCGCTACGGGCTCGTCGCTTTCGCGAGCTCCCTCGACCAGATCGGCCCGTTCGCCCGCTCGGTGGCCGACGCCGCCCTGCTGCTCGAGGTGATCGCGGGACACGACCCGAAGGACAGCACGTGCCTCGACCGCCCGGCTCCCGAGGCGATGCGGTCGCTCGATGTCGGCGTCGAGGGTCTACGCGTGGGGGTCTGCGAGGAGCTCGTCGCGGACACGGCCCCCGACGTGTCACGGCGCGTGCGAGAAGCCGCTGAAGACCTGGCTGGCACGGGGGCCCTGGTCGAAGAGGTGTCTGTCCCCGAGATGCGACTTGGCCTGTCGGCCTACTACCTCATCGCGCCCGCGGAGGCGTCGTCGAACCTCGCGCGCTACGACGGGGTCCGCTACGGGCTGCGGGTGGACGCACCCGATGTGGCGCAGATGAACACGGCGACGCGCACCGCTGGCTTCGGCCCCGAGGTGAAGCGCCGGATCATGCTCGGGACCTATGCGCTGTCCGCCGGCTACTACGACGCCTACTACGGGAAGGCACAGCGGGTCCGCACCCTGCTCATCCGTGCGTTCGACCGCGTCTACGAGCAATTCGACGTCCTGATCGGCGCGACCGCGCCGACGACCGCCTTCGCGATCGGCGAGCGTGTCGCCGATCCGCTCACCATGTACCTGTCGGACGTCTGCACGATCCCTTCCAACCTGTCGGGACACCCGGCGATCAGCGTGCCGTTCGGCGCAGGCGACGATGGCCTGCCGGTGGGCGTCCAGGTGCTCGCGCCCGCTCTCTGCGAGGAGCGGATGTTCCAGGTCGCGGCGGCGCTCGAGCGGTTGGCCGCCGCGCGGGCGCGACCCGCCCGCGGGGAGGGTCGACGATGAGCGCGGCGGGGACGAGTGCGGCGGGCGCGCCGGGGACCAACGCGGACCGGGCGGACCGGGCGGACCGGGAGCGGCAGGCGGACCGGGCGGACCGGGCGGACACGACGGAGCGCGCGGAGTGGGAGACGGTGGTCGGCCTCGAGGTCCACTGCGAGCTCAAGACGCAGACCAAGCTCTTCTGCGGCTGCAAGAACGCCTTCGGCGACGAGCCGAACACGAACGTCTGTCCCGTGTGCCTGGGCCTGCCGGGCTCCCTGCCCGTGCTCAACGCCTTCGCGGTCGAGCTCGCCATGCGGATCGGCGAGGCGCTCCACTGCGAGGTGCGCCCGTCGAGCTTCCACCGCAAGAACTACTTCTACCCCGACATGCCGAAGGATTACCAGATCAGCCAGTACGACGAGCCGATCAACGTGGGCGGGTGGCTGGAGCTGCCCGACGGCGGCAGGGTCGGGATCGAGCGCGCGCACCTGGAGGAGGACACCGGCAAGACGACGCACCAGGGCGAGACCGGCCGGATCCACGCAGCCGACTACGCACTCGTCGACTACAACCGCGCGGGTGTGCCGCTCGTGGAGATCGTGAGCCGGCCCGACATCCGCTCGTCCGCCCAGGCTCGGCTCTACGTGACAGAGCTGCGGGCGGTGCTCGTCGCGACGGGAGCTTCCGATGGCCGGATGGAAGAGGGCTCGCTGCGGGTGGACGCGAACGTGTCGGTCCGCCGTGTGGGCGCAGCGGCGCTCGGGACCCGTTGCGAGGTCAAGAACCTGAACTCGCTGCGTTCGCTCGGCCGGGCCATCGACTACGAGGTCGCGCGCCAGGTCGCGCTGGTGGAGGCGACAGGGACCGTGGTCCAGGAGACCCGTCACTGGGACGAGAACGCGGGTCGCACGGTGCCTCTCCGGTCGAAGGAGGAGGCATTCGACTACCGGTACTTCCCCGAGCCCGATCTCGTGCCGCTCGCGCCCGGCTCCGACTGGCGGGCACGCGCCGCGGGAGCGGTCGGTCTCCTTCCCTCCGCCCGGCGGGAGCGGCTCGCCGGGCTCCTCGGAGGAGCGCCGACTCCCCAGCAGGTGGACCAGGTCCACGTGGTCGTCGGCCAGGGTCTCGACGACCTGGTCGTGGCTGCCGTCGCGAAGGGCGCGCCGGCCGGCCTCGCGCTCGTGCGCGCCGCCAACGAGCTCGCGGCCGACATCGGTGCGGCGCTCGCCCTCGACGCGGGGACCTTCGGCAGCGTGGTGGAGATGGAGGGGCGGGGCGAGCTGACGGCGACCCAGGCCAAGGCGGTCCTCGCGGAGCTGCTCGCGGCGGGCGGCGGCGACCCCGCGGCGATCGCCGCAGAGAGAGGGTTCGAGGCGCTCTCCGAGGGATCGCTCGCGGCGGTCGTCCAGGGGGTCGTCGAGGCGCATCCCGAGGAGTGGGCGCGCTATTCGGCAGGAGAGGAGAAGCTCGCC
>JAJYGM010000296.1:520-7006 GCA_021785095.1 Actinomycetes bacterium | reverse complement strand
CCCCGCCGTTCGTGGTGGCAAGGATCACGCCGGTATTCGCGGTCTTTTCGTAGCCCGTGACGATGCAGTCAGACGTGCTCGCGCACGAGATCGCGTGCAGCACCTCCCCACACCTCGCCCACGTGGCCGCAGGGGAGCCTCCCTGCCACCTCCCACTCCCGGCCTCGCCACCACTTTCAACGCCCAGCCCAGGCAAGGGGAACAGGGAGGGCGGAGGTCCAGGCAGGCAGACTGTCGACGCGGTTCCGCCCACCCCTTTCCGCCTTAGCCTCCCGCTGCAGCCCGATGTCGTGTGGTGGGCCGTAGAGGACTCGAACCTCTGACCCCCTGCGCGTCATGCAGGTGCGCTACCAGCTGCGCCAACGGCCCGTGAGTGCACGAATCTACCACCGGCGCGCGACGCCGCAGCTGGCCCGCTCGACTGCTGACCGGCAGTGGCGTGGCCGCGACCCAGGAGAAACGGCGCCGAAGATAGATTGACCGGTCGTGCGCAGTGTCCCGGGGCCCTCCGACCCCGAGATCTCGGACCCGTCTGGATTGAATCCCGTCCTTGTCGATCATGGCGTCACGGTCCCGGGACGATCGGGAGCCGAGCAGGAGATCGGCGAGGGGGCCTTCGCCCTCGGGAGCGACTCGACTCCGCCGAGGCATGAGGAGCGCCTGCCGGGCGGGCGCCGGCGTCCGGTGCTCCCCACGAGGACCGGCAGTCGCACAGCCGCGCTGTTCGGCCTCCTCGCCATCCTCGGCACGATGGTGTTCCTGATCGCCGAGCTGCGACCCGATCTCCTCTTCGGCCCGGGGATCGACGTCGGAGGCGACAACGGTGGTCACATCGCGGCGCCCTACTACCTCATCCACTACCTCCTGCCGCACGCCAGGTTGACGGGGTGGGACCCGTGGTGGTTCGACGGCTTCCCCCTGTACGTCTTCTACTTCCCGCTCCCGGCGCTCCTCGTCGCCATCGGCTCCGTGCCCTTCTCGTACGCCGTCGCCTTCAAGCTCGTCACAGTCCTCGGGACGGTGACCCTTCCGCTCTGTGCGTACGCGTTCGGCAAGCTGGCGGCGTTCCGGCGCCCCGTGCCCGTGCTGATGGCTGCCGCGACGCTGCCCTTCCTCTTCAACACGAGCTACACCATCGACGGCGGCAACATCGCCTCGACGATGGCGGGCGAGTTCTCGTTCAGCTTGGCGATGAGCTCGGGACTGTTGTTCCTCGGCGTCGTGGCGTACGCGCTCCGCACCGGAAGGGGGAGGGCGCTCGCAGCGCTCCTGTTCGGGATCACGTGCCTCTGCCACGTCGTCCCGGCGCTGGGGTTCGCCGGGGCTGCGGTGCTGATGGCCCTCTTCACCCTGCGACCCTCGAGCATCCCCCGGGCACTCTTCATCGTCGCTCCGATCGGCATCGTGGGAGCCCTCCTCGCAGCATGGTGGCTGCTCCCCTTCGCCGCAGACCTGCAGTACTCCTCGTCGATGAACTACCAGCCGGTCGGCGGCCCGGGGTGGCACTGGTTCACGGACAACTTCCTGCCGCAGGGCTACCTCTTCGTGCTCATCCCGGCCGCGCTCGGCGCGCTCTGGTCGATCTTCGCGAGGAACCGGACGGCGTTCACGTTGACGGTCTCTTCGATGCTCTCTGTCGCCGCGTTTCACTGGCTCCCCTCGGGCCTCGTCTACAACGCCCGGTGGATGCCCTTCTGGTTCCTGTTCGCGGCGCTTCTCGCTGCTTATGGATTGGGCGAGGTGTTCCGGTTCCTCGGCCGCTACGGCGCTCCTTCGATCGCCGCCTCCCTCGCGGTGCTCCTCATCACGCCAGGAGCTCTCGTCGGCTCTGTCTTCACCGGCGGTCTGGAAGGGAACGGCTTTCTCGGGCAGACAGCCCCGAGCGGCCACACCCAGGTGTCCGGCTGGATCGAGTGGAACTACAGCGGCCTCCAGGCGAAGTCGGGATGGCCCGTCTTCCAGGACATGGTCCGGCTGCTCGACCGCGCCGGGCGCCGGTACGGATGCGGTCGCCTGCAGTACGAGTACCTCTCGGAGACGACCGACCCCTTCGGCTCCACCGAGGAGATGATGTCGCTGCCCATGTGGACGAACGGGTGCATGCAGACGACCGACGGCATCTACTTCGAGTCTTCCACGACGACCCCGTTCCACTTCCTCGATGTGAGCGAAGTGTCCCAGGACGGTGAGTCCCCCGACCCTGTCGCCGGGCTGTCCTACCCCGGGTTCAACCTCGTCGACGGGATCCGCCATCTGCAGTTGATGGGCGTCCGCTACTTCCTCGCAATGTCACCCCCGGTGGAGGCGCTGGCGAACGCCGACCCTGCGCTCGTCCGGATCGGATCGGCACCGAGCTTCCCAGGACCGATCAACGGCCAGCAGGTTCGGGATCCACACGTCGTGCTGTACCTCGTGAAGCACGCGCCCCTCATCGTCCCTCTCAGCCACCTGCCCGAAGTGGAGCCTGCGAGCAAGGTCAGATGGCTCGACGTCAACCTCAAGTGGTACGAGGACGAGCGCTACTGGCCGGTGTTCCTCGCTCGCTCGGGACCGTCGACATGGCCGCGAGCCCGTCCGGGGACTCTCGTACCACCATCGCAGGGCGTCCCAGCCGAGCGCACCCGAGTGAGCGGGGTGCGCCTCGGCAACTCTTCCGTCTCCTTCGACGTCACCCGGACCGGCACGCCCGTGCTCGTCAAGATCCCGTACTTCCCGAACTGGACCGCCTCGGGCGCCAACGGACCTTATGAAGTCTCCCCGAACCTCATGGCCGTCGTGCCGACGTCCCACCACGTGACGCTCAGTTACGGCACGACGAGCGCCGACTGGGGCGGCAAGATCGCATCCCTCGCCGGGCTCGGCGGCCTCGTGGCACTGGGCCTCGCCAGGCCGACATCGCCCGCCATGGCGGAGGGTCGATCCGCTCCGCCGGACGTCCCACCGGGACCGGCGGCGCCCTTCGGCGAGCCCCCCGCCGTCACCGATGCCGAGTGCGAGAGGGACCGGGACGCAGCCGACGAGCATGACGGTGCAACAGAGACGGAGTCCGGGACCACGGATCCGGAGCCACGACCTTCCGATCTGCCGATCGTGTCAGTCGTGCTGCCGGCTCACAACGAGGAGGCGCTGCTCCGCACGACAGGAGAGGCGTTGCTCGCCTCACTCTCGACGACCGGGCTCTCGTTCGAGATCATCGTCGTCGAGAACGGCTCGGAAGACGGCACCGCCGCCCAGGCGCGCGAGATGACCGAAGCTCATCCCGAGCTGCGGCTCATCCGGCTTGTGACGGCGGACTACGGGGCCGCTCTGCGAGCGGGGTTCCTGGCGGCGCGAGGGCGCTACATCGTGAACTTCGACGTCGACTACTACGACGCCGCCTTCCTCGAGGCTGCCGTCGGCGTCCTCGGCCGCAACGAGGCATCCATCGTCCTCGCCAGCAAGCGGGCGGAAGGCTCGACCGATCGGCGCCCCCTCCACCGTCGGGTGCTCACAGCCGGCTTCACGCACCTCATGCGGTCGCTGCTCGGCCTGCCCGTCAGCGACGCTCACGGCATCAAGGCGCTCGACCGCCGGGCCGTGCTCCCGGACGCGGCCGCTGCGCAGATGACGGGGCCCCTCTTCGACGTCGAGCTCGTCGCGCGGGCACATCGCCGGGGACTCACCATCCTCGAGGTGCCGACATCGGTGCGCGAGATCCGGCCGGCCCGCACGGGGGTGATGCGCAGGAGCATCCAGTCCCTGGTCGGCCTCCTGCGGCTGCGTTGGCTGCTCGGCCCGAGCCGCCCAGCCTGAGCCGCCCGAGCCTGACTCGCCGGCCCGTTCGAGCCGCCCCGGCTCGCCTCAGGGGCGCAGCTCTGCGACCGCGCGCTCGATGAATTCGGCCGGTCCGAGAGCCGGCGCGCACAGGAAGCCCTGGTACATGTCGCAGGCCGTCGCCTCCAGTGCGGCCAGCTGGTTCTCGCTCTCGACGCCCTCGGCGACGACCTCGAGTCCGAGCGCGTGAGCGAGATTGACGACGCTTGCGACGATGACGGCGTCCTCTGGGCTCGTCGTCAATTCGTCCACGAAAGACTTGTCGATCTTGATCGCGTCGAGCGGGAACCTCCTCAAATAGCTCAACGAGGAGAAACCAGTCCCGAAGTCGTCGATCGCCAACCGCACACCCAGGTTCTTCAGCCGCCGGAGCACCCCGAGGGCGGTTCCAGGGTCGGTCATGAGAGCGCTCTCGGTGATCTCGAGCATGAGTCGGTTGGGTTCGATCCCCGTGTCCATGAGCACCTGGCGCACGACCGGCACCAGCTCGGGGTCGGCGAGCTGTCGAGCCGAGAGGTTCACCTCCATCACGTCGATGATCGGGGCTCGGAGCTCTCGCTCGGCTTGGAGCGCCCACTCCTGGTAGGCCTCGCACGCCATGCGGAGTACCCGCTTGCCGAGCGGGACGATGAGACCGGTGACCTCAGCAGTGTGGATGAACTGGGAGGGCAGGATGATCCCGTGAACCGGGTGGCGCCACCGGACGAGAGCCTCCACGCCGACGAGGCGCCGATCGGTCAGGGACAGCACGGGTTGGTAGTGGACCTCGAACTCGTCGCCCGCGAGGGCGACGTGCAACGAGCTCTCGGGATGGTCCCGCGCGACCAGGCCGGGACGAAGCGAGTCCGCGTATCGCTCGATGCGGCTCCCGCCACGATGCTTGGCCAGGGCCGCCGCGATGCCGGAGTTCGCTACGAGCTCGCCAAGATCGTCGGGCCGCTCCGAGACGAGCACCCAGCCGAAGCTGGCAGTTACGAACACCGGTGTCTCGCCCGCCAGGATCGGCTGGCGGAGCTCGTGCAGCAGCTGCTCGCTCATCTTGTGGACGCGCGACGGCACGTCGAATCCCTCGAGCATGACGAGGAACTCGTCAGCAGCGAAACGTGCGACGATGTCGTCCGACCCGACGACCGCCTCCAAACGGCCCGCGACCTCCCGCAGCACGTGGTCCCCGACGTCGTGGCCGAGCGTGTCGTTGACGGTGTGGAAACGGTCGAGGTCGACCTTGACGATGGCGAGCTCCCCCGGACGAACCTCGAGGCGGTCGAGGGCGAAGGTCGCGAGGTAGGTGAACATCGCACGCGTCGGGAGTCCCGTCAGCGCGTCGTACAGGTCGGGTGGCGAGTTCGCACCGCCCCGTCGGCGCGCGCTCACTGCGTCGCGCGGCGCCGGTGCATGGACGCATGATATTGCACCGCTATCTCCACTTGCGGGATGGTCGAGAGCCGTTGCACATGAAGCTGAAAGCCACCGGACGCTCGCTAACCTCGCTCACCGTGCCGAACGATCTGGCGCACATGCCCGGGCCACGCCGGCATCGGAAGGTGTACAAGACGAAGCGCCGCTCGCTGTTCGGTCGGGGTAGCCACTCACGCTCGTTCGGCAGCAGCGGGCTGCCCCCGTTCGAAGGTCGCGAGCGGCGGCTCTTCGGGGCGCGCTCGAGGGGTGGGCTCGGGCAGAGGCGCACGGGGCGGCGCTGGCCGAAGCGCGTCCTCATCGGCTCTCTGTCGCTCGTCGTCGTCCTGGTCGTCCTCGCGGTGGCGGAATACGTGTACGTGGACACCAAGCTCGGAGACATCCACCGCGAGGCCGTCTCCACCCTCACCCCTACCAAGGCCGGCCAACCTCTCGACGTTCTGCTCGTCGGATCCGACTCGCGGTCCTGCGACACCGCCGCCCAGGCGGCAGCTTTCGGCAGCAAGACGACCGTCACGGGGCAGCGGTCGGACACGCTGCTCGTCGCACGTTTCTTGACCGATGGCCACATCGAGATGCTGTCGATCCCCCGCGACCTGTGGGTGCCGATCGCGGGGACCGGAGGCTCCTCGAAGATCAACTCGGCGTTCAACAACGGGCCAGGCCCGCTCGTCGCCACCATCCAGCACGACTTGCACATCCCGATCAACCACGTCGTCATGACCAACTTCTGCGGCTTCCCGAGGATGGTCAACTCGCTCGGCGGCATCTACATGGACTTCCCGGTGCCGGTCACCGACCGGTACACCGGGCTCAGGGTGTTCCACCCGGGATGCCAGCTCGTCGACGGCCTCGAGGCGTTCCAGGTCGTGCGGAGCCGCCACCTCTACTACTTCGAGCACGGCCACTGGAACTACGACGGGATGAGCGACTTCTCGCGCATCAAGCGGCAGCAGGCGTTCTTCCACGCGCTCCTCGACCGCGTGCACACAGTGATCCCGGACGTCTTCCGCCTGAACAGCTTCCTCGGGTCACTCGTGTCGAGCGTGGCCGTCGACTCGGGTTTCTCGGCCAACGCGATGCTCGCTCTCGGGTGGAGCTACCACTCCCTCAGCACGTCGAACCTCGTGACCTCCACGCTGCCGGTGTCGAACGCCGTGATCCAGGGTCAGGATGCACTGCTGCCGGTGCCGCAGGATGCGTGGCTGCCATCGGCCAACAACACGTTGGTGCCTGTAGCGGGAACCTCCGGCCTTC
>JAJYGM010000296.1:0-510 GCA_021785095.1 Actinomycetes bacterium | reverse complement strand
GCCGCAGGATGCGACGGTCATCCACGCCTTCCTCGCAGGCGACACGAAGTCCTTCGCCGTCGCCCTCGGCGCCCCGCACCACGATGCGGTGCTGACGAGCGCCCCCGTCATCAACAACAACGCGCTACAGGAGCCCTGGAACCCCTACCCCTGCAGCCCCTGAGCTTTCGCCTCGTTCGACACACGGACGAGCTCGTCGAGCTTGGCCTGAGCCGCTCCGGTGTCGATCAACGATCCGGCACGCTCGATGCCCGAGGCCAGATCGGGCGCTTTTCCCGCGACGACCAGGGCTGCGGCGGCGTTCAGCAGCACGAAGTCCCTCTGTGGGCCCTCGTCGCCTCTGAAGACGGCCTCGAGCAGCTCCGCGTTCTGCGCCGGCGTGCCACCCCTCAGATCCTCCGGCTCGGCCGGCGACAGTCCGAGTGCCCCGGCGTCCACCTCGTAGCACGAGCGCTCGTAGCTCGCAGCGGCGGTGCGACGGCGCGTCTCGAGAACGGTGGAGCCGGTGAC
>JAJYGM010000784.1 GCA_021785095.1 Actinomycetes bacterium | reverse complement strand
CCCGCCGGTGTTGACCGCGAGGCCGAGCCGCGCGCCGGGCACCTGCCGGTGTCCGGCGCGGTCCCGCAGATGGATGGCGAGCTCCACGAGCTGCGCCAGGCCGGTGGCCCCGAGCGGATGCCCGCGTCCGACGAGCCCGCCGCTCGGGTTCACGCAGAGCCCCCTGCCGCCGATCGTCGTGTCGCCCGCGAGCGTCGCAGGGCCAGCCTCCCCGGAGCCGAACAGGCCGAGCGACTCGAGGGCGTAGATCTCCTCGGGGCTGGTGGCGTCGTGGATCTCTGCGAGGTCGAAGTCGTCCGGACCGAGGCCGCTCTCCTCCCACATCGCCGAGGCGGCGTCCGCCAATCGGTCGTGGTAGTCCATCTCTCCGTTTCCTGAGCGTGCCACTGAGGCGATGATACGTGGCGCGTCGATCGGGGCCGCTGCCGTCGGCGCGAGGACGAGCGCCGCAGCTCCGTCCGTGAACGAGCTGCACATCAGCCGCGTGAGGATCCCGGACACCTGGGGCGCGGCGAGCACCTCGTCGATCGTGACCGCCTGCTGGATCTGCGCGTTCGGGTTCCAACTGGCGTGCAAGCGTGCCTTCACCGCCGCCGCAGCGAACTGCTCTAGCGTCGCTCCGTGCTCTTCCAGGCACACGTGCGCCCACTGGTTGTTGAGCGCCATGAGGATGCTGCCACCGGGGTTTTGCTCCTCGACGAAGCGAGCGCGCATGTCGGCCCGGTAGTCGGCGGGCAGCCCGTCTTCGATGCCTGCGAGCGTGGCGGCACGATCACCCGTCCACATCTTCTCGACGCCCAGGACGAGGACGGTTCCCCCGCTTGCGCGAGCAGCCAGGGCCCCCACATGGGCCGCGGACGTTCCGCCCGCGCACGAGTTGTCGACGTTGATCACCGGCACGTTGCCGAGCCCCGCCTTTCGGAGCCACGACTGCGCTCGAATGCAGCCCTGGTCGCAGAGGCGCCCGCCCGTCGCGTTGCTCGCGACGACGAGCGTGAGCTGGTCCGGCTCGATCGAGGCGTCGGCGAGCGCTTCGTGGACCGCCTGGCGCGCCATCTCCGGCGCCGAGAGATCGCGCCGACTCATGTCGGTCATCCCCGTCCCGAGGATCGCGACGTGCTCAGATCGGACGCTCATGCGCCCACCCCCTCCCTCTCGCAGGTCCGAGTTGCGGTGCCTGCGCCCTGCGACCAAGCGGTGTGAGCGAGCACACCGCGCTCCGAGTTTCCCGCGGGCCGTGCCGGGGGAGCGAGGCGCCCGTAGGCGGCGGCGAGCGCGCGGAACTGTTCGAGCGCGTCGTCGGCGGCCAAGAGCACGATCACGTGCGCCGCGCCGGCGTCGACGTACCTTCCGACCTCTGCAGCGCAGTCGTCGGAAGTGCCGGCGACGAGGTGCCGGTCGAACGCCTTGGCCGGGATGCCGTAGAGGGAGGAGAGCCACGAGGTCCCCTCAGCCCGCGCCCGGGTCGGGTCATCGCCGACGGACGCGACCATCACGACGGCGGGCATGACTGCGCCCGGGTCGCGTCCTGCGCTCGCAGCGATCTCGCGGAGCGACCCCAGCGAGTCGGCGAACCGCTCGGGTCCGACGAAGAGGGGTACCCAGCCATCCCCTACGGTTGCCGCTCGGCGGAGCGCAGCGGTGCTCGAGCCGCCGATCCACACGGGCACCGGAGCAGCCGGCTCGAGGCGGTACCCGCCGGGCTGCTCCGCAGTGCCCCAGGCAGAGCGGAGCGCGGCGATGCCTGCGTCGAGAAGCGGGCCTCGGTCACGGAAGGAGACGCCCGCCAGCGCGTACTCGGGCGCGTGGCTTCCGGATCCCACGCCGAGGACGAAACGTCCGCCGCTCAAGGTCTGGAGTGCGGCGGCCTGCTTGGCGACGGCGGCCGGAGATCGGAGAGGCAGCTGGAGCACGCATGCGCCCAGGTGCACCCGGCGCGTCACTGCGGCAGCCACGGCGAGGGACGTCAGGCACTCGGGCGCGGGTCGCCTCCAGAAGAGGTGGTCGGGTGCCCACACCCCCCCCGCTCCCGCCTCCTCTGCCCCGGCGGCGAGCTCGCAGACCCAAGAAGTAGTACCGAAGGTAGGAGGTGGTTTCCTACCATCGGTAACACTCACTGCTGGGGAGGAGACAGGCGCGATCGGCGGCAGGAGCAGGCCCAACCGGCCGGGGAGCAGCGAGAGCGCGGCCGAAGCCATCGCGGCATACTACCTGCGCGGCGTACGACGCGCATGTTATGGCGCTCAGGTACTACCGCGGTACTACCACGGCCGCCGAAAGGTCGTACTCATGGTACGACTTTTCGGCGAAAGGGCAGTTCAGACCTCCGTGCCGTCCTGGCGTGCGGGCATCTTTCCGTCGGCATGGGGGAGCCTGACCACCGCCAGAGTGCAACGTGCATGGCTGATCTCCCGGCCCCTGTCGTCGGTCAGCGAGATCTCCCAGACCTGGACCGAACGACCGGCGCGCAGCGGCGTTGCGACCGCGGTGAGCACTCCCGAGCGCATCGGGCGGAGGTGGCTGGCGTTCAGCTCGATCCCGACGACGTAGTGCCCGGGGGGCGCCGCGACGGCGCCGCCGAAGCTCGCGGCAGTCTCAGCGAGCAGCGCGGAGACCCCCCCGTGGAGGATCCCGTAGGGCTGGTGGACGCGCTCGTCCACCGCGAGGCGGAGCTCGACGCGCTCGGGACTGATCTCGACCGCCTCGACGCCGAGCATGCCCACGACGCCGCGACGAAAGGCCGGCGCGAGGTCCGTGTGCACGTCGCCGTGCGGCGAGCGCTGGCTGTCGTCGGGCACGACGCGCACACTACTGGCGGTTGCCAACCGGGCGGAATTCCCCTGCGACTACCATCCGGCGATGGCCTCATCTGCCCCGTCGAGCGTCGTCGACCTTCGTAGCGACACCGTCACGCGGCCGACCGCCCAGATGCGCAGGGCGATGGCCGACGCAGAGGTCGGCGACGACGGGTTCGGCGAGGACCCAACCGTTGCAGCGCTCGAGGCCCTCTACGCCGAACGGGTCGGCAAGGAAGCAGCGGTGTTCGTGCCCTCGGGGACCATGGCGAACCAGATCGCCCTGCGGGTGCTCGCCGCGGCTGGCACCGCTGTCGTCGCGGGCCGACGGTCCCACGTCGTCGCCTTCGAAAACGGCGCAGCAGGTCGCAACGCAGGTGTGCAGCTCCACCTCGTTCCTGACCCGGACGGCCTCGTGCAGCCCTCCGACGTCTCGTACGCGGTCTCGCTCGCTGCGTACCACCAGCCGCAGGTGTCGCTCGTCTGCATCGAGAACACCCACATGGCCTCGGGCGGCATCCCTTGGACGCTGGCTCAGCTCGACGCGTTGGCAGAGGCCGCAGGCCGCCTCCCAGTGCACATGGACGGCGCCAGGCTGTTCAACGCCGAGATCGCGACCGGCGTGTCGGCATCGGTGATGGCCTCGCGGGTGACCACGGTGATGTCGTGCGTGTCCAAGGGACTGTGCGCACCTGTGGGCTCGCTCCTCGCAGGACCCGCGGAGGTCATCGAGGTTGGCCGCGTCGAGCGGAAACGTTTCGGCGGTGCGATGCGTCAAGCCGGAGTGGTCGCTGCAGCCGGAATCGTCGCGCTCACGACCATGGTGGACCGGCTCGCCGAGGACCATGACCGGGCACGAAGGCTCGCCACGGCAGTGGCGGAGCGGTGGCCCGACGCTGGCGCGGATCCCGCGCGCACTGCCACGAACCTCGTGGTCTTCGCACCTCCCGACCCGCGGGCTGTGATCGCCCACCTCCAGGTGTACGGGGTGCTCGCGGAGATGATCGAACCAGGCGTGGTCCGACTGGTCACCCACCACGACGTGGACGACGAGGGCATCGCGCGCGCGATCCTCGCGATCGCCAAGTCCCCGTGACGTCCTCGGCTGGCTGGGCCAGCTCGTCGGGTCGCTGCAGCGCCGACGGCCCAGGGGCGTCGATCGACGGCGGTCGATCGACGGCGGTCGATCAGTATCGGTAGGTGTCCGGCTTGTAGGGACCTTCGACGGGGACGCCGATGTAGGAGGATTGGGCGGGCGTCAGCTCGCTGAGCCGTATGCCGAGCGCGTCGAGGTGCAGGCGCGCCACGTTCTCGTCGAGACGCTTGGGGAGGACGTAGACCTTCGTGTCGTAGGACTCGGCTCTCGTGTAGAGCTCGATCTGGGCAAGGGTCTGGTTCGTGAAGGAGCACGACATGACGAAGCTGGGGTGACCCGTGGCGTTGCCGAGGTTCAGCAGGCGCCCTTCGGAAAGGACGATGATCGCGTGGCCGTCGGGGAAGACCCACTTGTCAACCTGCGGCTTGATCGGAACCTTGGTCACGCCGGGGAAGGCGGCGAGCCCGGCCATATCGATCTCGTTGTCGAAGTGGCCGATGTTGCCGACGATGGCTTGGTGCTTCATGCGCGCCATGTGTGCCGCCGTGATGATGTCGCGGTTGCCCGTCGCGGTCACGAAGATGTCGGCGATCTCGACGACGTCCTCGAACCGGACGACCTGGAAGCCCTCCATGGCCGCCTGAAGCGCGCAGATCGGGTCGATCTCGGTGACGACGACCCTCGCGCCCTGCCCTCGCAGGGATTCAGCGCAGCCCTTTCCGACGTCGCCATAACCGCAGACGACGGCCAGCTTGCCGCCGATCAGGACGTCGGTCGCGCGGTTGATGCCGTCGATCAGCGAATGCCTGCAGCCGTACTTGTTGTCAAACTTGGACTTCGTGACCGCGTCATTCACGTTGATGGCGGGGAAGAGGAGCGTGCCGTCCCGCTCTCGCTCGTAGAGCCGGTGCACACCGGTGGTCGTCTCCTCGGTGACGCCCTTCAGCCCATTGGCGCTCGAGGTCCAGCGCTGCGCGTCCTCCGCGAGGCTGCGCTGGAGCAGCTGCAAGACGACGCGCATCTCCTCGGACCCGGCGGATGTCGGATCGGGCACGGAGCCGGCCTTCTCCGCCTCGACCCCCATGTGGACCAGCAGCGTCGCGTCGCCTCCGTCGTCGAGGATCATCGTCGGGCCCGGATCCAACGGCCAGCGCAGCGCCTGCTCGGTGCACCACCAGTACTCCTCGAGCGTCTCGCCCTTCCACGCGAACACGGGGACGCCTCTCGGGTCCTCCGGCGTGCCGTCGGGACCCACGACGACAGCGGCCGCAGCGTGGTCCTGGGTGGAAAAGATGTTGCAGCTGGCCCAGCGGATCTTCGCGCCGAGCACGGTGAGCGTCTCGATCAGCACGGCGGTCTGCACCGTCATGTGCAGGGATCCGGTGATGCGTGCCCCGGTGAGCGGCCGCGAACCGCCGAACTCCTCCCGCATCGCCATCAATCCCGGCATCTCGTGCTCGGCGAGCTCGATCTCGCGTCTCCCGTAGTCTGCGAGGTCGAGGTCGGCCACCTTCCACTGCAGCGCGTCGGGATGGCTGGCGATCGTGTCGGGCTGCAACGTGGTCATGAGGGGATCTCCTCGGTCGCTGGGCAGGTCGTCGCTGGTCAAGTCGTCTGGCGGCACCCCTCCCGGCGTCTGCGTGAGGTCCGACCGTCGGCCGTGAGCGGGGCTCAGATGCCAAGACTAGCGGGGCTCTTTCACGGCGAACCCGGTGCAGGACGTCGGCCATCAGCCAATGTGCGATCGCTTCCTGACCGTCGGGACGCCGTCATCGTCGGCTCGGCAGTCTGCTTGTCGGGATCCGCGATCACCATCGTGGCATAGACTTATGAGCACAGCCCTTCTTTGAGATCGGGACCCGCGCCCTCCGCCCAGGCCGCCGACCGTGCGAACGCGCGGCCCTGGCGCAAGAGCGCGAGATGTGCCGGGCTCACCCGGCCGAGCACCCGCCAGGCGGTCGGCTGGGCGCGCGTGGACGGTGTGGGGCATCGCTGCGGCGGTGCCTTTCCATCGGGCGCACACTGGCATGCCAGGCGCAGCCGGTCAGGCGGGTCTACGCGGCTCCTGGCCTCGACCAGGCGTGAGGGTGGTTGCTTGCCCCTGTCGGTGACTCCCGCCCGTTATCGTCGCCAGATGGTCGGTCCGCCCGCCCTGGGCCGCGGCGTCGTCGTGCTGAGTCAGCAGCACGCGCCCGACGGCTTTCGAGATGCCGAGCGGATGGTGGTCGACAACCCAGTGCTCGCGGCGCCAACAGAGATCCTTCGCCGGCTCCACACTGCGTGGCTCACCCGCGAGCCGGTGGTGATTGAGCTTGCGTGCGACCCGACGGCGCTTCGAACCCCCGAGCGCTTCGGGGGCCCGGTCTTCTCCCTCGACCCCTCGTTCGAGTTCCCGCTGGAGCGGCTCCAGTTCTTGGTGTGGGCCAATACGTATGACGCCCGCTCTGGCCGGCTCGTGTGGTGGCACGCCCGCAAGACTGCCAAGCGACTGGCTGCCCACGGTGTTCGCGAAGGAGGTCGAGCCGACCTCCTCCTGTCCGACGGGACGGCGGTCTACGTGGACGGCGGTCCGGCCGACCCACCGGAACTGCCGACACGGACGCCGGTAGTCCATCGATGGAGTGCCGAATCCGGCCACCTCACCATTACCGAACACCGATCGCCTTCGGCCGAGCTTGCACCCGACCAGCTGGCCGCCGTCGGCCGCCGCTCCGGCGCGGCTCGGGTGGTCGCGCCGGCGGGCTCGGGAAAGACCCGGGTGCTGACCGAGCGACTCCGCCACCTCGTCATCGACCGCCACGCCCATCCCTCGACCATCACCGCCGTCGCCTTCAACAAGGAGGCAGCCGACGAGATGAAGCAGCGCTGCAGTCGCTTCGTCTCGCGGGACGGCCCCAACATACGGACTCTCAACTCGTTAGGCCTGTGGGTGTGCAACGAGCTGGGCGGCAAGGGTCGCTTTGACACCCTCGACGAGCCGGGCGTCCGCGATCTCGTCGAAGAGGTCTTCCCAGTACGCCATCAGGCCAATACCGACACCGTGACTCCGTACATCGACGCGCTTTCGGCCGTCCGCCTTGGACTCGCCTCGCCGAACGAGGTGGAAGCGGTGATCCCCGACGCCTCGGGACTTGCCGATGGCTTCGAGACCTA
>JAJYGM010000362.1 GCA_021785095.1 Actinomycetes bacterium | reverse complement strand
AGGTCCTTTCCTTCGGCGAGCGCCTGCTTCACCACTTTCGCCGCCTCCTCGTAACCGATGTAGGGATTGAGCGAGGTGACGATCGAGGGCGACGAGAGGGCGTAACTGCGGCAGCGCTCCTCGTCGGCCTCGATCCCCGCGACGCACTTCTCCGCGAGCGCGCGCGAGACGGCTGCCAACAGCCGGATCGACTCGAGCAGGTTGCGTCCGATGACAGGCAGCATGACGTTGAGCTCGAAGTTGCCCGCCGAGCCGCCGAATGCGACTGCGGCATCGTTGCCGACAACCTGGGCGACCACCTGGCAGACGGCCTCGGGGACGACCGGGTTCACCTTGCCCGGCATGATCGACGATCCGGGCTGCAGGTCCGGCAAGTGGATCTCCGCCAGCCCGCAGCGCGGCCCGGAGGACATCCATCGCAGGTCGTTCGCGATCTTGTAGAGCGAGAGGGCGATCGTCCGCAGCATGCCCGACACCTCGACGAGGCCGTCTCGCGCACCCTGGGCCTCGAAGTGGTCGCGGGCTTCGGTGAGCGGCAGGCCGGTCGAGGAGGCGAGCCGGCCGATGACGGCCGGCGCGAACTCCTTCGGCGCGTTGAGCCCCGTCCCGACGGCCGTTCCCCCGAGCGGTAGCTCGGCCACTCGCGGCATAGCCGCCTCGAGGCGCTCGATGCCGTTCTCGACCGCCGCCGCGTAACCGCCGAACTCCTGGCCGAGCGTGACGGGCGTGGCGTCCATGAGATGGGTCCGGCCCGACTTCACGACTTCGGCGAATGCCGCCGCCCGCTCGGAGAGAGCCCCCGCCAGCCCCCTCAGCCCCGGGATGAGGTCGCCGACGATCTCGCGGGCCGCAGCCAGGTGGATGGCCGAGGGGAAGACGTCGTTCGAGGACTGAGACGCGTTCGGCTCGTCGTTCGGGCGGATCTCCCGTCCCAACCGCTCGCCGGCGAGGCTGGCGAGTACCTCGTTCATGTTCATGTTCGTGGACGTGCCCGAGCCCGTCTGGAACGTGTCGATCGGGAACTGGTCGGCGTGCTCGCCGGCGGCGATCTCTGCTGCGGCGGACTCGATCGCATCGGCGACGTCGGGCGGTATCGTCCCGAGGTCCGCGTTCACCCTGGCGGCAGCGCCCTTGATGAGAGCGAGCGCCTCGATGAGCGCCTGCTCCACCGGCCGGCCCGAGATCGGGAAGTTCTGAACCGCCCGCTGCGTCTGCGCACCCCATCGGGCGGCCGCAGGCACCTTCACCTCGCCCATCGAGTCGTGCTCGACCCGCCACTGCGTCTCCTCGCCGTGCGCAGCGGCAGAGGTACCGGCATCAGAGGGCGGAGAGGTGGTCATGCCCGCAAACTAATGCCGCCGTCGGGGGGCGGGCGCAAGTGCTGCGCCTTCACAGGTTCACGAGACCAGGTCGCAGGTGGTGCACGTCAGAACGCCGACGTTCTGTAAATCGACAGTTCTCACGACACCAACGGAAAGGCGCGCCGAGGCTGAGAAAGCCGTTTTGTTGCAAGGTGTTACGGTGAGATGACACTTCTGCGCAAGTGATCGTTTAACCTTGCGCCCTCCAGGGAGTTGTGGCTAGCTTCTCGACCCATTGTGAGACCTGCTGAGGCAAGCCTCGCGGCCGCACGGACCCACGGGTTGACTCGGATCCTCGGCGCGATCGAGGGGCGCGGACGACGCCTCGCCCTCGTCGCCTTCTCGAGCGCCTCCCTCGTCGTGGGAATCGCTGTGCCCGCCGGGCTGGCGAACGCGTCGGCGGCCGCCGATCCCGTCGCCTCGCTCCAGCAGCGGGCCAATGCGCTCGCGGCGGAGATCCAAACCGACTACGCGAAGCTCCAGGTGCTCGACGAGGGCTACAACCAGGCCCACGAGCGCGTCCAGCAGCTGCAGCAGGCCGTGGACGCAGCGACGAAAGCGATCGGTCGAGCCCATGCGAGGCTCATGAGCGACAAGGCTCGCCTGCGCATCGTTGCGATCGATGCATACGTGACGGGCAACTCGTCTCCCGGCCTCTCCATGCTCCTCGGCAGCAGCTCGCAGCAGCTGCCGATGCAGCAGGCGTACTACTCGGCCGCATCCGGCGACCTCTCGGCTACAGAGGCGCTGGTGGAGACGGCGGCGCACGATCTGGCCGGCCATCGCGTCACCCTCCTCAGCGATCAGCGCGCAGCCGCCTCGGCCGAGAAGAGGATCGCCTCCGAGCGTGCGCAGGCCGAGCGGATCACCTCTCAGCTGGAGAGCGAGCTTGCCACGGTGAAGGGCAACCTCGCCCGTGCCGTCGCCGCCGCCGAGCAGCAGAGGGCGCTCCAGGAGCTCGCCGCCGCTCAGGCAGCGGCCCTCGCCAAGCAGCAGCAGGCCAACCAGCCCCCAGTTGCCCCGCCGCCCCCGCCGGCCGTGGGCGGCGGTTCCGGGGCTGTCGCCGTACGGGCGGCAGAGTCCCAGCTCGGAGTGCCGTACGTGTGGGGCGGTGCGACGCCGGGAGTGGGTTTCGACTGCTCGGGCCTCACGATGTGGTCATGGGGCCAGGCAGGCGTCAGCCTTGCTCACGGTGCCACGGAGCAGTACTACGAGATCGCCCACGTCTCGATGTCGGCGCTGCAGCCGGGAGACCTGATCTTCTACGGCGACGCCGGCTACCTGTATCACGTTGTCATGTACGTGGGTTCCGGCCCGTACGGCTCCGACACCGTCATCCAGGCCCAGAACACCGGCACGAACGTCATGTTCACGCCGATCCCACCGGGCGCCTACGGAGCCGGCAGGCCGTAGCGCCCGGCCGCCGGCAGCCGGCGCGCACCTGGGACCTAATCTCGGCCTCCATGCGGGCTGCCGTCGTCGAATCGGGAACGATCAGGACTGCCGAGCGACCGGACCCGGTCCCGGGCGAAGGTGAGTTGCTCGTGAAGGTCGAGGCGGCGGGCATCAACGCCGCCGACCTTCTCCAGAAGGCGGGCTTCTATCCGGCACCCCCAGGTTCGCCCCCCGACATCCCCGGGCTCGAGCTCGCCGGCGCCGTCGTGGCCACCGGGTCCGGGCCGACTCGGTTCGCCGAGGGTGACCGGGTGATGGGCGTCGTCGCAGGGGGGGCGCAGTCCGAGCTGTGCCTCCTCGCCGATGCAACCGCGCTCCCGGTCCCAGACCACCTCGGCTGGGCTGAAGCAGGCGGCTTCCCGGAAGTGTTCACGACCGCCCACGACGCCTTGTTCACGCAGTGCCGGCTTGAGGCGGGTGAGCGCCTGCTCGTGACCGGCGCCGCCGGTGGGGTCGGCCTCGCAGCAGTCCAGCTGGGACACAGGCGAGGCGCTCAGGTGGTCGCGAGCGTCCGCAACGCCGACCTCCGCCCCGCAGTCGCGCGGTTCGGCGCCGACGAGGTCGTCGACCCGGCTGACGAGGGCGACCACGGCCCGTACGACGTCATCATCGAGCTGGTCGGCGCAGGCAGCTTCCCGGCGCACCTCAGCTCGCTCGCAATCGGCGGCCGCATCGTCTTCATCGGCGTCACCGGCACGGGAGCCACAGCTGAACTCGACGCACGCCTGGTGATGCAGCGAAGAGCCGTCGTGCGGGGGTCCACGCTGCGCTCCCGGTCGCTCGAGGAGAAGGCGACGGCCGCCCGCGCGGTGGAGGGGGATGCCCTCGGCTGGCTCGAGACGGGGGCCATCACGGTGCCGGTCGCCGCGACGTACCCGCTCGCCGCGGTGGCGGAGGCCTACGACCGCTTCGCGGCGGGCCGCAAGCTCGGGAAAGTCGTCCTCCTCGTGGCCGGCACGGGCGATGGCGAGGGGGGCGCCGTCACATGACGCTCTATGCCGAGGTGAGCGAAGGGACGCTGCTGTACGAGCCGGGGAGGGAGAGGGTCGAGGGCTCGAACCTCTCACGTTTCTCGCGCTCGGTGCGAGAGCACGTCGGGATCCCGGTCGCCGCGCCCGACTACGAGACCCTCTGGACATGGTCCGTCGAGGACCTCGCCGGCTTCTGGTCAGAGCTCGCCGACTTCGCCGGGATCCCGTTCCGGGCCGAGGCGACCGACATCGTCACGGTCGAGCCGGGCAAGGCCGAAGGAGCGGTCTGGTTCGCCGGTGCCGAGCTCAACTACGTGGACCTCGTGCTGCGACAGGACCGGGATGCTCTCGCCGTGATCGCCACCGACGAGTCCGGCGCCCGGGAAGAGCTCACCTACGGCGACTTGCTCGGCCGCGTCGCTCGGGCTCGCGCTGGTCTCGCCTCCCTCGGAATCGGGCTCGGCGACCGGGTGGCCGCCGTGCTGCCGAACGGCGTCGGCGCCGTGGTGTCGTTCCTCGCGACCGCCAGCCTCGGCGCGGTCTGGTCGAGCTGTGCTCCCGAGTTCGGGGCCGCCTCCCTGGTCGACCGCTTCCAGCAGGTGGAGCCGAGAGTGTTGATCGCCGCCACCTCCTACCGTTATGGCGGGAAGGACTACGACCTCGAACCGAAGATTTCCGCCCTTGCCCGGACGCTCGGAGCGTCAACCACGATCACGACGTACGAAGGCATCCTGCAGGCAGGTCCGGCCTCGGCCACCGAGCCCGCGACCGCCTCTGTTCCTTTCGGCCACCCGCTCTGGGTCCTCTACTCCTCAGGCACCACCGGGCTCCCGAAGGCCATCGTCCACAGCCATGGCGGCATCGTGCTCGAACACCTGAAGGCGTTGTCCTTGCACGGGGACCTCGGTCCGGGCGAGCGCTTCTTCTGGTTCTCCACCACTGGCTGGATGATGTGGAACTACCTGGTCGGAGGCCTCCTGATCGGCGCCACCATCGTCCTTTACGACGGCAGCCCCGTGCACCCGGACCCGATGGCCCTCTGGCGGATGGCGGCGCGTGAGGGGATCACCTTCTTCGGCACGAGCGCGCCTTTCATCGAATCGTGTCGCAAGCAGGGTCTCCGCCCTCGACGCGAGGCGGGACTCGACCTCTCGCGGCTCCGCACGATCGGGTCGACGGGGGCGCCCCTGCCCCCGGAGGGCTTCGCCTGGGCGTCGAGGGAGATCGGCGAGGACGTCCTCGTCGGCTCGGTCTCGGGCGGTACCGACCTCTGCACGGCGTTCCTCACGTCCTGTCCGTGGCTCCCGGTGCACGCCGGCGAGCTGCAGTGCGCCTCCCTCGGGTCCCGGGTCGAAGCCTTCACCGAGGGCGGCGAGGCCGTGGTGGGAGACGTGGGCGAGCTCGTCATCACCACACCCATGCCCTCGATGCCGGTCGCGCTCTGGGGCGACGAGGACGGCGTTCGTCTCCACGAGGCCTACTTCGCTCACTATCCCGGCGTGTGGCGTCATGGCGACTGGGTGAAGCGGACGCCGCGGGGGAGTTACATCGTGTACGGACGGTCTGATGCGACCTTGAACCGAGGCGGTGTCCGCATGGGCACGGCGGAGTTCTACCGGACCGTCGACACGCTGCCCGGCATCGCCGACAGCCTCGTGATCGACACGAGCGAGCTCGGGCGCGAGGGTCAGCTCGTGCTGCTCGTGGTCCCGGCCGGATCCGGCGAGCCGGGCGAGTCGGGCGAGCGCCCTGACCTCGCCGAGCTCGAGGCGCAAGTGCGGGCGGCGCTGCGCGAGCAGGTCTCCCCCCGGCACGTGCCGGACCGCGTCATCGCGGTGAGAGCCCTCCCGCGCACGCTGAACGGGAAGAAGGTCGAAGTGCCGATTCGACGGATCCTGCTCGGCACACCCGTCGAACGAGCCGTCTCGCACGACGCTCTCGCTGATCCGGCCGCGCTCGACGAGGTGCTCGCCGAACTTCGCGACGCCGGGCTGCTCTGACTCGGCGCCGCCTCCGCAGCGCGCACTCACCCAGCTACGGGGTTACCGCGTCCCCGGAATATTTCACGTATCAAAACGTTAGCTTGCTGGACGACCACCGCCAGGTTGAGCCGAGGAGGTGAGAGAACGATGGTCACAACACGGGAGGAGCTGGTCCAGCGGGTGTTCGCCATGCGCCCGGTCCTCCACCGCCGGTTCGGCGAGGAGCTGAACCGTGAGCTCCACGACGAGCTCCAGCACGTGACGATCAACCAGCTCTCCGTGCTCCAGCACCTTCAGGAGGGCGCCAAGTCGATGCGGGAGCTCGCCAAGACCCTCGGCTTCAGCGAGAGCTCGGCCACCGCCACGGCCGACCGGCTCGTGCGCGAGGGGCTCGTGGAGCGGTTGGACGACCCGGGCGACAGGCGCGTCGTCCTGCTCGCGCTCACGACGGAGGGATGTACCTTCGTGGAGCGCGTCCAGGAGGCCGTCACCCGCAAGACCTCCCGCATGTTGAACGCCCTCTCGGACCGGCAGCTCGTCGAGTTCGTGGAGATCTGCCAGACGATGCTCGCCGCCTACGAGGCCGACGAGTGCCCGCACGCCGCAGCCCCGCACGCCGCAGCCCCGCACGCCGCAGCCCCGCACGCCGCAGCCCCGCACGCCGCAGCCCCGCACATGACCCCGCAAGACGCAACCCAGCAAGGAGTCGCTAGATGAGCCACACCGAGGTGGCGACCCCGGTCGCGATGGACGCCCACGACGAGCCGGCCATGACGCATCGCCAGATCCTCGTCGTCTTCTCCGGGCTGATGCTCGGGCTCTTCCTCGCCGCGCTCGACCAGTCGGTCGTCTCGACCGCGCTCCCGACGATCGCGGGCGACTTCCACGGTCTGAACCGTCTCACCTGGGTTGTGACGGCATACCTGCTCACCTCCACAGCTTCTGCACCGCTCTATGGCAAGATCTCCGACCTCTACGGCCGGAAGCGCATCTTCCAGTTCGCCATCGTCGTGTTCCTCGGCGCCTCCGCGCTCGCAGGGCTCAGTCAGAACATGAACGAGCTCATCATCTTCCGCGGCCTACAGGGCCTCGGCGCAGGCGGGCTCATGGTCCTCGCCATGTCGATCGTCGGCGACATCGTGCCGCCTTCGGAGCGTGGTCGGTACCAGGGCTACTTCGGTGCCGTGTTCGGGGTCTCGAGCGTGGCCGGACCGCTCATCGGCGGTTTCCTCGTCGAGTCCATCTCCTGGCGCTGGATCTTCTACATCAACCTGC
>JAJYGM010000526.1 GCA_021785095.1 Actinomycetes bacterium | reverse complement strand
CCAGACGGACGTGCAGGCGGATCGCCCCGTTCCCGGCGAGCGCGAGCGCGAGCGGGGTCGAGCGCGAGCCAGGGCAGACCACGGCGTCGCGCACGCCGGCACGAACCCACTCGTCGGCGAGGGTCGCCGCGAAGGTGGCCTGGACTACGCTCACCGCACGTGCTGCACGCGGAGTCGAGCGGGTCGGGGCCGCGGCTCGTGCTCGCGCACGGGTTCACCCAGACCGCGAGGTCGTGGGGACGCTTCGCCGATCTCGTGGGCACAGGCCGGGAGCTCGTCCGCGTCGACCTTCCCGGCCACGGGGGATCCGCCGCCGTACGGGCGAACCTCGTCGAGTGCGGCGCGCTCCTCGCGGAGGTCGCCGGGGCAGGCGGGGTGGCCTTCGACCTCCTCGGCTACTCGCTCGGCGCCCGCGTCGCCCTGCACGCCGCGCTCGGCCGCCCCGACGGGCTTGGCCGCCTCGTCCTCATCGGCGCGACCGGGGGCATCGAGGACGCTCCGGCACGCGACACGCGGCGACGGCGCGACCTCGACCTGGCCGCGGAGGTGGAGGCGGACGCGGACGCGTTCCTCGTGCGTTGGGTGGCCCAGCCGATGTTCGCCGCGCTGGGCGACCCCGGCATGGAGCAGCGGCGCCGCAACACCCCGGCCGGCCTCGCCTCGAGCTTGCGGCTCGCGGGCACCGGAGCCCAGGAGCCGTTGTGGGACCGCCTCTTCGAGCTTCGAGCTCCTCTCCTCGCGCTCGCAGGCGCGAACGACGTGCGGTTCGCCCTCGCGGCGGCGCGCCTCGCCACGGCCGCGCCGGCCGCGGTCTTCTCCCTCGTCCCGGGCGCGGGGCACGCGGCGCACCTCGCCCAGCCGGAGCTGTGCGCCGGGATCGTCCGCCGCTTCCTCGACGTCGGGCGGCCGGAGGGCGCCGCGCCCTGACCGCGCCCGGCACCGGGGGCTCACAGCACGATCCCGAGCGCGAGCAGAGCGCCCACCGCGAGCTGGAGCTGTCCCGTCCTCGCAAGGACCGCCAGCAGCTCCCGTCCGCTCGCGCCGTCGAGCACCGCACGCGAAGGCCTCAACGCAAGGGGGAGCGCGCCCAGCGCGACGAGCGCCCAGGGGCGGACCACCGCCGCGCCCGCGATCCCCGCCACGACCCCTGCGAGGGACCCGACGTACAGCCAGCGGGCGCGCCGGGGGCCGACGCGCACCGCGAGGGTCCGCTTCCCCGCCGCCGCGTCCCCCGCCACGTCGCGCAGGTTGTTCGCCTCCAAGAGCGCGGTCGAGAGGAGCCCGACCGGGACGCACACCCACCACAGGCCGAACGCCTGGCGCTGCACGTACGCGGAGCCCACCGTCGCGACGACGCCGAAGAAGAGGAAGACGAACGCTTCACCGAGCCCGAGGTAGCCGTAGGGCCTCGGTCCGCCCGTGTAGAGCCACCCGGCGACGACGCACGCCGCGCCCACAGGGACGAGCCACCACGTGGTCGACGCCGCCAGCGCGAGACCCGCCGCGCCAGCGACCCCGAAGCACGCGAGCGCCGCTCGCCGGACCGACTCGGGCGTCGCCGAGCCCGACGCGACGAGGCGCAGCGGCCCGACACGTCCTCGGTCCGTGCCGCGGACCCCGTCGGAGTAGTCGTTCGCGTAGTTCGTGCCGACCTGCAGGGCGAGCGCGACGACGAGCGCCAGCGCCGCGCGCCACCAGATGACCTCCTCCGGGCCGGCGACCAGCCGGCCGCCGCCCGGTGCGCCGCTCCGCAGCCACCACCCCACGGCGGTTCCCACGACGACCGGCACGGCCGCCGCCGGGAGCGTCCGGGGCCGCGCGCCGGCCACCCAGCGCGACAGCGGCCCCGGGACCGCCGCGGGCGCCGTGCTCACGAGCGGCTCAGCTCTTCGTCAGGGACGGCGGGGAAATCTCGAGAAGTCGGGCGCTCGTCGCCCGACGTACGCGTCGCGCCCCTCCTGCCCCTCCTCGGTCATGTAGAACAGCATGGTCGCGTCCCCCGCGAGCTGTTGGACGCCCGCGAGACCGTCGTCTGCAGCGTTCATGCCGGCCTTCAGCATGCGCAACGCGATCGGGCTCAGCGCGAGCATCCGACGGCACCACGCCGCGGTCTCGGACTCGAGCTCCGCGAGCGGGACGACCGCGTTCACGAGACCCCAGTCGAGCGCCTCCTTCGCGCCGTACTGGCGGCAGAGGAACCAGACCTCCTTCGCCCGCTTCAGCCCGATCGTGCGAGCGAGCAGGCCCGCGCCGTAGCCGCCGTCGAAGCTCCCGACCTTCGGCCCCGTCTGGCCGAAGCGCGCGTTGTCGGCCGCGACCGTGAGGTCGCACACCAGGTGGAGGACGTGCCCGCCCCCGATCGCGTACCCGGCGACGCTCGCGAGGACAGGCTTCGGGAGCCGCCGGATCTGGACCTGGAGGTCGAGCACGTTCAGCCGGCCCACGCCGCGACGCGCCAGCTCGTCGTCGCCGACGTAGCCGTCGTCGCCGCGGATCCGCTGGTCGCCGCCCGAGCAGAACGCGTCGGGCCCCTCGCCTCGCAGCACCACGACGCCGACCTCGGGGTCGTCGCGAGCCAGCTCGAAGGCCTTCGACAGCTCCGACACGGTCTGCGGCCGGAAGGCGTTGCGCACCTCGGGGCGGCAGATCGTGATCCGCGCGATCCCTTCCGCCGTCTCGTAGCGGATGTCCCGCCATTCGCCGGCCGCTTCGAACTCCGGGAGCGGGAGCGCGCGCAGCCCGTCGAGCGGGTCGATGGGCCTGCCGGAGACGACCGTGTCCACCGCGTCCATGGCCCTCTAACCTACCGGCAGGTGCCGGAGCTCGTCGCAATCGATCTCCCCGGTGGACCCGGGTTTCTGGACGCGTTGCGAGCGGCCTGGGACGCCGGCGACGCCGTCGCGCCGCTCGATGGGCGGCTTCCACCTGCCGCCGCGCGCGCGCTCCTCCGCGCGCTCGCGCCGACGAAGGTGGTCGCTCCCGACGGCGACGTCGTCACCCTCGAGGGCGGCATCCCGGTCGAAGAGGGGGACGCCGTCGTGGTCGCGACCAGCGGGTCGACCGGCATGCCGCGCGGGGTCGTGCTCACGCACGACGCGATCGACGCGAGCGCGCGGGCGACGAGCGCACGCCTGGACGTCGACCCCGCCAGGCACCGCTGGCTCGCGTGCCTCCCGCTCTCCCACATCGGCGGTCTGTCGGTGCTGACGCGCTCGCTCGTCACCGGGACCCCGTGCACCGTGCTCCCGGGCTTCGACGCCGACGTGGTCGAGTCCATCGCCCGGGGCGGCGACGTCACGCACACGTCGCTCGTCGCGACGGCGCTCGACCGGGTCGACCCTGCGCTCTTCGCGTGCATCCTGCTCGGCGGCGCGGCGCCACCGCACGTGCTCCCCGCCAACGTCGTCGCCACCTACGGCATGACCGAGACCGGCTCGGGCGTCGTCTACGACGGCGTCCCGCTCGAGGGTGTGGACGTGGCGGTGGGAACCGGGCGTGCCGGGGAGGGCCGCGCCGGAGAGGTCCTCCTCCGCGGCCCCATGCTGCTGCGCGCCTATCGCGACGGGACCGACCCGAGGGTGCCCGGCCCCGACGGGCGCGGCGGGTGGCTCCCGACGGGCGACGGGGGGGCGCTGTCCGGCCGCCGCCTCGTCGTCGACGGCCGGCTCACAGAGGTGATCACCACCGGCGGCGAGAAGGTGTGGCCGGTCCCCGTCGAGCAGGCGATCGCCGCCCTCGCCTCCGTCGCCGACGTCGCGGTGTGGAGGCGGCCGGACCCCGAGTGGGGCGAGCGGGTGGTCGCGTGGGTCGTCCCCGCCGACCCCTCGGCTCCGCCCCAGCTCGTCTCCCTCGTCGAGGCGGTGCGGGCGACGCTGCCGCCCTGGGCCGCGCCCAAGGAGCTGGTGCTCACCGACCGCCTGCCGCGCACGGCGTCGGGAAAGCTCCGGCGGGCGGGCCTCTCCTGACAGCGCCTTGCTCCGGGGAGGAGGGCGCCGCCCGAGGACGTCTGGCTCCGTGCAGGCGTCCACACCCACGGACGCGCCGGCTACGCGATGCCCCCGGACGGCCGGCTCGTCGCGCCGCCGTCCACGGTGAAGACGGTGCCGGTGACCCACGACGCCTCGTCGGAGACGAGGAAGAGCGCGGCCGCCGCGACGTCGTCGGGCTCGCCGATGCGGCGCATCGGGATCTGGGAGGCGACCAGCTCCTCGTGGGGCTCCCACAGCGCACGGGCGAAGCGGGTGCGGACGAGCCCGGGCGCGATCGCGTTCACCCGCACGCCGGGCGCGAGCTCGTACGCGAGCTGCCTCGTGACGTGGATCACCGCGGCCTTCGTGGCGCTGTACCAGCCGATGCCGGGCTCGGGGCCGAGGCCGCCGGCGGAGGCGATGTTCAGGATCGACCCCCCCCTGTCGCGCAGCGCTGCGGCGTACGCCGCCTGGCACCACGCGAGGACGCCCAGGAGGTTGACCTCCAGCGTCTTGGTCGCCCGCTCGCGGTCGATCTCGAGGAGCGGGCCGAAGTGGGGGTTGGTCGCGGCATTGTTGACCAGGATGTCCAGCGCGCCGAACCGCTCGATGGTCGCCTCGACGCACGAGGTCACCTGCGCGGGGTCCCCAGCGTGCGCGACGTGCCAGGCCACCTCGCCGTCCGAGCCGGCGAGCCCGTCGGCGGCCGCCGCCAGGGCGTCGGCCCTCCTCGACGAGAGCATCACCGAAGCTCCCGCCTCCGCGTAGCGCCGCGCGATCGCAAGCCCGATGCCTCGGCTCGCACCGGTGACCAGCGCGATCTTGCCGTCGAGCCGCACGTCCATAGCCGACCACGCTATCGACGCGCCGGCGCCCCTACCATCGGCGTCGTGAACCGCATGCGCGAGGCCTCGAGCCCGTACCTCCGCCAGCACGCCGACAACCCGGTCGACTGGTACCCGTGGGGGGCCGAGGCGTTCGCGCGGGCGAAGGAAGAGGGCAAGCCTCTCTTCGTCTCCATCGGCTACGCGGCGTGCCACTGGTGCCACGTCATGGCCCACGAGAGCTTCGAGGACCCCGCGATCGCACAGGTCCTCCTGGACGCGTTCGTCTCGGTCAAGGTCGACCGCGAGGAACGTCCCGACGTCGACGCCGTCTACATGGCGGCGGTGCAGGCGATGACGGGATCAGGAGGATGGCCGATGTCGGTCTTCTGCACGCCTGACGGCCGGCCCTTCTTCGCCGGGACGTACTTCCCGCCGTCCGACCGTCACGGGATGCCCTCGTTCCGGCGGGTGCTCGAGGCGGTCGCGGCTGCGTGGTCCGAGCGGCGGCACGAGGTGGAGGCGCAGGCGTCCGCGCTCGCGGACGCGCTCGAGCACCACACGACAGCGCTCGAGGGACTCGCACGGCCCGCTGACCGCGTCGCGTGGGACGAGGTGTCGAGGCTCGCAGTGGGAAGGCTCGCAGAGAAGTTCGATCCCGCATTCGGCGGTTTCGGCCCTGCGCCGAAATTCCCGAGACCCGGCTTCGTCGAGCTGTGCCTGCGGGCCGCGAGCGAAGATCCAGGCGGCGACCCGCTGGCGATGGCGACGAGGACGCTCGACGCCATGGCGGCCGGTGGCATCTACGACCACCTCGAAGGCGGGTTCGCGCGCTACGCGACCGACGCGCGCTGGCTCGTGCCCCACTTCGAGAAGATGCTCACCGACCAGGCGTTGCTCGTCCGGGCATACCTGCACGCCTGGCAGGTGACCGGCACGCCCACATACCTCCAGGTCGTGCGCGAGACCATCGACTTCGTCACCGGCTCCCTGTCGACCGAAGACGGCGGGTTCTGCGCCTCGCTGGACGCGGACTCGGCCGGCACGGAAGGCGGCCACGCGACGTGGACGCCTGCAGAGGTCGCCACGGCGCTCTCGACGGAGCTCGAGGAGCCCGGCGGCGCGGCGGACCTCACCGGGGCGCTGTGCGACTGGTGGGGAGTGACCAAGCAGGGCGACATCGAAGGGCGCTCGGTCCTCCACCGGCCGCTCGGCGCGACGCTCGCCCGGCCACCGGAGATCGAAGCCGGGAGGATGGCGTTGGCGGCCGCCAGGCGCCGCCGCCCCCAGCCTGCACGGGACGAAAAGGTCCTCACCGAGTGGCACGCGATGTTCACCGCCGCCCTTGCCGAGGCCGCGTGGGCTTGCGGCGAGGAAGGCTGGGCGCTGCGCGCGCTCGGAGCCGCCGAGCACCTGTTCTCGCACAACCGCCGCCCCGACGGACGTTGGCTGCGCTCCGCCCGAAGCGGCGTGCCTGCGTTCGCCGGCGACTACGCGTGGGTCCTCGAGTGCGCGACGCGGCTCGCGACGTCGACCGGGGAGGAGCGCTGGATCGGGCGTGCCGAAGAGACCGCCGACGGGCTGCTCGAGCTGTTCTGGGACGAAGGGCGCGGCGGCGTGTTCACCACGGGGCGGGACGCCGAGGCGCTCCTCGTACGCCAGAAGGACGTGACCGACGGGGCGCTCCCGTCCGCCAACGCCGCGGCTGCGGTCGCGCTCCTGCGTCTCGGCGCACTCACCGGGGCCGATCGGTGGACCGACGCGGGGGCGCGGATCGCGGAGCTGGCCCTCCCGCTCGCCGTCAGCCAACCGCTCGCCGTCGCCGACATGCTTCCCGCCCTCTCGCTCATGGAGCGTGGCGCGCAGATCGTCGTCGCAGGAGACCGAACCGAGCTGCTCGACGCCGTCCGGCGGCGGTGGCTCCCCGACGCCGTCGTCGCCTGGGGCCAGCCGACGAGAAGCCCGCTGTGGGAGGGACGAGAGCCCGGCGCGGCGTACGTGTGCCGGGGCTTCGTCTGCCACCAGCCCGCTCGCGACGTCGCCACGCTCGAGGCGCAGCTCGAGGAGCTCGTTGCGGGGCCGCGCCGGTAGGCTCGTCTGGCCGCCCGGCGCGTCGACCGGGTCTGCATCGAGGAGGTGAGGTGCCCGGCACACGACGCCAGGGCCCGCATGCGCCAGCGCACGCGCGCAGGGGCACCGCGACAGGTCGTGGTGCCGGCGCGGTCGGTGCCGGCGCGGGCGACGGCGCGGTCG
>JAJYGM010000154.1 GCA_021785095.1 Actinomycetes bacterium | reverse complement strand
TCCTCGGGAGGTCCCCCACGCTCGCCGCCGTCTACAGGGTCGAGCTCGTCGCACACGCCGTGGCGCTCACACCCGCGCCGGTACCCTCTTCCGCAGCGACCTCACCTTCTCCGGCCTCTTCTCCGGCCTCTCCTCCGGCCTCTCCTCCGGCCTCTCCTCCGGTGCTGGTGCTCCCGCCGACGGGCCGCATCGGTGTCGGGCTCGTCGTCGCGAACGACGGCAACGTCGCCGAACGCGGGATCGCGGTGCGCGCCACTCTCACCCGCAAGGGTGGTGTCGCGCGCCCGCGGAAGATCCGCCGCGTCGCGCTCACAGCAGGCAGCTCCGTGTCGGTGACACTGCCACCCTTGCGGGTCGTCCCGGGGAACACGTACTCGATCACCGTGTCGGTCGACCCGCCGGTCGCGAACGAGGGCGGCACCCAGACGTCCGACACGTTCTTCGTCGGTGTGGCGCCTCCGGGCCCCCCGTCCGTGTCGCAGCTCCTGCCCGCCAAGGGCCCCAGGGTCGGCGGCACGGTTGTCGCCGTTCTCGGTTCCGGCTTCACATGGGTGAGCGGTGTCACCTTCGGCAGGGTGCGGGCCCGCTTCCAGGTCGTCTCGAACAGCCAGATCGACGCCGTGGCCCCCCCGGGAGCGGGAACGGTCTCCGTCCGCGTGACCAACCCAGGCGGCGCGTCCGCGCCGTCCGCGGCGGACAGGTTCGCCTACGGCCGGTAGAGACCCGCTCGCCTACGGCTGGTAGAGACCCACGGCCCGCACGTTGAGCTGGCGTGTCGACCGTGCCCCCATGGGACCGTAGGATCGTGGCGGCGCCGCGTGCGGAGTGGTCCACGCGGGCCCGCGCGGCCTCGAACCGCAAGCCGCGTCGACCCGACAGCACAGGAGGCCCTGGCCCGTGACCGAGAGCATCACGATCACCGACAACCGGAGCGGCGAGAGCTACGAGATCCCGGTCGTGAACGGCGGCGTGAGCGCCACCGATTGGGCCAAGATCCTTCCCGGCATCTGGTTCTACGACCCCGGCTTCATGTCCACCGCGGCGGCGGAGAGCTCGATCACGTTCCTCGACGGGACAGCGGGGATCCTTCGCTACCGCGGCTACCCGATCGAGCAGCTCGCCGAGAGCTCGACGTACCTCGAGGTGGCCTACCTGCTCTTGAACGGAGAGCTGCCGACCGAGAGCCAGTTCGAGCAGTGGCGCCACGATGTCACCTCACACACGTTCATCCACGAGAACGTCCGGAAGCGGTTCCTCGACGGCTTCCACTACGACGCCCACCCGATGGGGATGCTCGTCTCGGCCGTCGCGGCGCTCTCGACTTTCTACCTCGACGCCAAGGACATCTTCGACCCCGCGTCGCGGCAGAAGCAGATCATCAGGTTGATCGCCAAGATGCCCACGCTCGCCGCTGCCGCCCACCGCTTCAGCGTGGGCATGCCCTTCGTCTACCCGGACAATTCGCTCGACTTCCCGTCGAACTTCCTCTCGATGATGTGGAAGGTTGCCGAGCCCCGTTACGAGACGGACCCTGCGCTCTCCCGGGCGCTCGACATCCTGTTCATCCTCCACGCCGACCACGAGCAGAACTGCTCGACCACCGCGATGCGCGTGGTCGGCTCCTCGCACGCCGACCCGTATTCGGCGTGCGCGGCGGCGTGCGCCGCCCTCTACGGACCGAGGCACGGCGGAGCGAACGAGGCCGTCATCCGCATGTTGTCCGAGATCGGATCGATGGAGAACGTCCCTGCGTTCATCAGCGAGGTGAAGGCCGGCCACGGTCACATGCGGTTGCAGGGCTTCGGGCACCGCGTGTACAAGAACTACGACCCGAGGGCGCAGATCATCAAGAAGGCTGCGGACGACGTGTTCGAGGTCACCGGCAGGAACCCGCTCCTCGACGTCGCGCTGAAGCTCGAGGAGATCGCCCTCTCCGACGAGTACTTCACCTCCCGGCGGCTGTACCCGAACGTCGACTTCTACTCCGGGCTCATCTACCAGGCAATGGGGTTCCCGCTCGAGATGTTCCCGGTCCTCTTCGCGATCGCGAGGACCGCCGGCTGGCTGGCGCACTGGCAGGAGATGCTCGATCAAGACTCGAAGATCGCCCGGCCCCGCCAGCTCTACACGGGCGCCGACGCCCGGGACTACGTGCCGATGGCACGCCGCGGGGCGTGAGCCGCTCCCGAGGGTGAGCCGTCCCGAGGGTGAGCCGTCCCGGTGAGTGAGCAGTCCCCGTGCTCAGGAGCGCATTCTGGCGAGCCCTTCTTGAGCCATCGACACGACAAGCCGTCCGGACCGCTCGAAGAAGAAACCGCGCGCGAGGCCGCGGCCTCCCGCCGCCACCGGAGAGTCGGTGTCGAAGAGCAGCCACTCGTCGGCACGGAACCGCCGGTGGAACCACATGCAGTGATCGAGGCTCGCACCCATGAACTTCGAATCCCTCCAGCGCACTGCGTGCGGGTGGATGATCGTGTCGAAGAGCGACAGGTCCGACGCGTAGACGGCCACGCAGGCGTGCAGCAGGGGATCGTCGGGAAGCTCGCCGTCCGCTCGGATCCACAGCCGCTGATGCGGCTCCAGAGGTTCGAGCCGCAACCACGGCAGCTCGCCGATGTGCCGCTGGTCGATGGGACGCGGCCAGTCGAACCACTCGCCGAGCTCCTCGCGCCAGGGCTCGAGGCGTTCGGTCATCGTGGGGAGCGTCTGGGGGTCGGGAGCCTCGGGCATCGGGAACTGGTGGACGAAGCCGGTTTCATCGTCGTGGAACGAGGACGACATGTTGAAGATCGCTTGACCGTGCTGGATCGCCACCACTCGGCGCGTCGTGAACGAGCGGCCGTCACGGATCCGGTCCACCTCGTAGAGGATCGGCACGGAGGGGTCGCCGGGGCGCAGGAAGTAGGAGTGGAGGGAGTGCACTCGTCCGTGCTCGACGGTCCGTCCCGCCGCCATCAGGGCCTGTGCGGCCACCTGGCCACCGAAGACGCGTTGGCGCTCCTCGTCGGGCTGGGTCCCACGGAAGATGTTGACTTCGATCGCCTCGAGGTCGAGCAGCCGGACGAGAAGGTCGAGGGCGTCGTTCACGATGGTCATGTTGGCAGGGCGGGAGGGAACAGGTACGACTTTCCGTTCCCAGGGGTGCACGACCGTTGCCGTAGACTGAGCCTCGGCTGAGCTCCGCGCGGAGCGGGACCTGGTCGCGAGCGAGGTCTTGCCATGAAGGTCGAAGGGTAAGGTTGCGAATCGATGTCCGAGCTCCTCCTCAGACTTCGGGTGTGGCTGCACACGCGGGAGGGCAGGAAGATCTTCCGGTACACGATGACGTCGGTGATCACCACCGGCGTGTCGCTCTTCGTGCTCGGGATGGTCTTCGGGGTGTTCAGGTTGTGGACCGAGGTGCCGAGCACCATCTTCGCCAACGTCGTGGCGGCCGTCCCGTCGTACTACTTGAACCGGATGTGGGCCTGGGGCAAAGGCGGTCGCTCACGTCTCGTGAAGGAAGTCCTGCCGTTCTGGGTGATGTCAGCCGCAAGCATCTCGTTCTCGATGGTCGGCGCGGCCCTGGCCCGCTACCTCGGACACCGCTGGCAACTGGGCCACCTCGAGCAGACCGGCCTCGTCCTCTTCGCGAACGTGATGTCCTTCGGGATCTTCTGGGTGCTGAAGTTGATCGTCTTCAACCACACCTTCCGGGTCCCCTCCCTCCTGGAGGAGATGGACGAGCACCTGGTTGCCGAGGATGCGTCCCCGCATGCCGAGCAGGTCGTCATCGGCGCGGGAGACGACGCCGCAGTCGGCTGACGGCCGCAGCCCTGCCGCAGCCCTGCCGCAGGGCTGGACGCGGTTGCCAGTCGCTCCTACCTGTTGGACATGGGCGTACGGGCTGCGACCCGGGAGGGATCAGTCCCGGAAGTTCTCGAACTGGAGCGGGATCCCGAAGTCCTCGCCCTTGCACGCAGCGATGACGGCTTGCAGGTCGTCGCGCTTCTTTCCGGTGACTCGGACCTGGTCACCCTGGGTCTGTGAGCTTACGTTCTTCAAGCCGAGGTCCCTGATGAGCTTGTGGAGCTTCTTCGCGTTGTCCTGCGAGATGCCGGCGCGGATTGCGATCCGCTGTCTGGCGGTGCCCTTGGCCGCCTCCTCCACCTTGCCGGGATCGAGGGCCTTCAGTGAGACGCGGCGTCGTACGAGCTTCTCCTCGAGCACTTGGCGCAGTGCTGCGAGCCGGTCTTCCGTGGAGGAGTGCAGCGTGAGGTCGTCGGTCCCGAGGTCGATCCGAGAGTCGGTGCCCTTGAAGTCGAACCGCGTCGACGCCTCTCGATTTGCCTGGTCGACCGCGTTGCGCACCTCTTGCATGTCCACCTGCGACACGACATCGAAGCTCGGCATGGCGCATACCCTACTGACCGCCAGCCGAACGATCGGGAACGAGGAAGCGGTCGCCGACGGTGCGGTAACCTGCCTTCGGGTCGGTGTCCGAGTGGCCAAAGGAAACAGGCTGTAAACCTGTCGGCGAAAGCCTACGGGGGTTCGAATCCTCCCCGGCCCACCCGCGAGGAGACGTTGTGTCGCTATTCGAACCGTGAGAGTGCTGTGGCGGCGCTCACTTCGGACGGTAGACGTCGCTTCGATGATCGACCCGGTCGACGTAGACGATGCGCTCGTCCTCGTCGATCCAGTAGATGACGCGATACGCCCCGACGCGTGCGCTGTACCAGCCTTGGAGCTCCCGTCCAAGCGGATGCCCGACTTGGCGAGGGTTGGCGATCAGGCGGCCGAAGCAGAATTCGACGACCGCTCCTACGACTCGTGGCGAGGATGTCGCGAGATGGTCGAGATGGCGAACCGCCGGTGGAGACCATCGCAGCCTGTACTCATCCACGGGACCAGCGGGCCCCTGCCTCCTCCTTGGTGAGCTCGATCGTGTGGTCCGTCCGCCGGGCGGTTGCGGCCTCCCGGAGGTCGGCCATCGCGTCGGGATCCGACAGCACTTCGAGCGTGTCTTCGAGCGCCTCGAGGTCTTCAACCGCCAGCACCACCACGCTCGGTCGCCCATGCTTGGTGATCACCACACGACGGTGCTCGGTTTCGATCCCTTCGACGACCTCGGACAGACGCGCCTTGGCGTCCGCGAGGGAGACGTGCTCGGTTGCCGGGGTGACCATAAGTATGACTATATCACTTCGGAGAGCACGGTGGTGAGTTGTTGCCGGACGCGACTACGGCCCACCGCTAAATCTGCCAGATTGTATGGCATACTGGGATCGTGAGAACGACCCTCGAGCTCGATGACGTACTCGTCGCCTCTCTCATGGCGCGCCTTCCTGGGGTGTCGAAGACTGAGGCGATCCAGCGAGCGGTGCGCTTCTACCTGACGCACGACGCGGTCGACCAGCTCCGGCAACTCGCAGGAACGGTTGAGATCGAAGATCTTTCGCGGCATCTGCGCGCAACCGATCGAACGACGTGACGGTTCTGGCCGACACCTCGGTCTGGGTCGAGTATCTGCGGCGGGGCAAGGGATCGACGTCCGCCCGATTGGACGACCTCCTCGTGGCAGGTGAGGTGCTGGTATGTGGCCCTGTCGTCGCAGAATTGCTGGCCGGGGCGAAGTCAGCTGACAGAGGGCGACTCTGGCTACTGCTGACGGGCTTGCCGTGGGCGGGCCTGGGTCCGGTCCAGTGGCAGAGCGTCGGCGAAACGGCGGCACGTCTTCGAGAGCGCGGCGAGACCGTCGCGCTGACCGATGTCGAGATCGCCATTGCGGCAGTCGATTCATCGGCCCGGCTCTGGACTCGCGACTCGGACTTCAAGCGAGTTCGGGACGTGCTGCCTGCTCTTCAGTTCTTCGATCCCTGACCGCCACTCGACAGATGTGCCACGACGGTGATCCGATCTCGGATCTCGTCGAGGTTCGAATACGAGTATCTACGGCCCACTTAGAAGGAGACGGGATCTCCCTATTCGAACTGCTCCTCGTCAGCAGCCGAGCGCGTAACTGATCGCCGTGCAGACCCGTCGCATTGTGTCGTCGCCCACCTGTCCGACAGGACCGGTAAGCAATGCCTGCTCGACGGTGTGGAGACCGTCACAATTAATGACTGACGGTCGGTCCAGCCCGACTTCCAAGTGGTCGATGTCGACTTCTGCAGCGAGGCCACGGATAGAAGTGGTGACCTCGGCCACCGTCACGAGGCTGCGCGCGTCGAGCACCTCGGATCGGGTCAACAGCAGGACCGGCCGCTTTTTCTGACCAACTTCAGCCAACCACACCTCGCCGCGTCTCAAGGCTCACCCCACGCCTCAGCCTCGGTCCAGAAGGTGTCGGCACGTTCCGGTTGTCTCAGGTAGGCGTCCCGGTCAGCTCGCGCCAGGGCGGCACGCACCGCATCGGTGACTCCTTGACGAGCAGCCGCCGAAATGTTGACGCCGAGTCGCCGAGCCCGCTCGGCCAACTCCTCGTCCAGCGTGAAGGTCGTTCTCGATGAGGCCATCCATATATGCTAGCATCTGATGATGCAAGTGATGCTAGCATCAGTGAACTGACCAGCCGTCAGGTGCGTACTTGGTGAAGGACTGAGGGCGTTCCCACACGTCAGCGAAGTTCGAATACGAGCGACCCCGGCCCACGAAATTCGCGACCGTAGGTTGCTACTCGAACTTGGCTCGGCGCGACAATGCGGCGAGCTCTGCCCAGGGTGGCTACGCCGGTTGGCGCAGTTCGACCTGCCCGACGGCGACGCTGTCGGGATCGGGGATTGGCAGACCGTCTTCCGCCAACCCATGGACGTGAAGGGCAATCGCCTCCCCGATGAGTTGCTCGGTCTCCTCGCGCGTGTCGCCAGCGGCGGCGACGCCGGGGAGGGCGGGGAGGGCGGGGACGAAGGCTCTCCATCCCGTTGCGGTCTGCTCGTACACCACGGTCCAGGTGCTCAACGGGCTCTTCGCGTAGGGGCGTGGGGGGCTCGCGATCAGTGACCGCGACATAGGCATCCACCGATAGGGCCCCGTGGCCCCCGATTCTTGCGGTTGACAGACCCAAGGCCCTGAG